>CAYXXL010000061.1:0-12047 GCA_964469025.1 uncultured Fibrobacteria bacterium | reverse complement strand
TTTTCCGATTTGCTGTTGCTTCAGGAATCCTGGAAAGAGACCCTTCCAATGACCTTCGAGGCGCCCTGTCCCGTCCTGTCGAGAAGCACTTCGGTGCCATCACTGAGCCAGAGAAGATCGCGCTTTTTCTCCAGAGGATGGATGCCTACAACGGTACTCCGCAAACGCGCATCGCCCTGTGGCTGAGCGTCTACACATTCGTACGTCCAGGAAATCTCCAGACTGCGCGATGGGATGAATTTCGAAACCTGGACGACCCGGTACGTGCCGAGTGGAAGATCCCATCTGCGAAAATGAAGATCAAAGGACGTGGTGACTTCCAGATCCCTTTGGCGCCTCAAGTGGTGCGGCTCTTGGTAACCTTGCGTCCCATTACAGGAGAAAGCCCCTAGCTATTTCCATCGATCAAGGATCCTGGTCTTCCCATGTCGAACATGACCGTTCTGAAGGCCATCCGAACGATGGGTTACAGCCCGAAAGAGATGACAGGCCACGGTGTGCGCGCCATGGCGATGACCAACTGTGTGCAGGAGCTTGGGTTCAATATCGAGGTAGTCGATGAACAGCTTGCTCATGGTAAGAAGGGACCCCTCCGGGGAGCCTATGATAGAACGACCTACATGTCGGATCGATATCGATTGATGCACGAATGGGCCGACTATTTGGACAAACTCAAGGCCAAAGCTACCTCGGTTCCTGTTCGCACCGATGGAACGGATTCTGCGGAAGGAATCGCCGCGCCGGTTCGGCGGTCACGATTGTCCGCAAATGCGTAGCCGTGAAAATCTGGCGTTCGCGGCACGGGCCCCCAGTCACAAGTCGGCTGTACCCGCTGACCTGCCTCGCACTCCGCAGCA
The DNA here is from genome assembly GCA_964469025.1 of uncultured Fibrobacteria bacterium. Classification (GTDB taxonomy): domain Bacteria; phylum Fibrobacterota; class Fibrobacteria; order UBA5070; family UBA5070; genus UBA5070. The sequence continues at coordinate 11,190 of CAYXXL010000061.1, read as the reverse complement.
GACCGGATCTGCCCTGTCCGAGTTGCTGTCCAACATGAAGGACATCGAGCTTCGCGTGCTTGCCATGGATGCGTACCCGGATCGGACCCGCGAGGTCAAGAGCACGACAGACATCCGTGCTTGGATGGAGACCAACGGCGATCCCAAACGGTCCTGCTCAAGGTCCCGACCCCCGTGTTCGCGAGGCGAACTTGGTGCCTCGCTCGCGTACGCTACCGAAGGGGGGAGAGTGGCGCTTGGACAAGCAGGACTTGCGCGAAACATCGATGGAACGCCTACGCATGTATCCGCCCAAGTACATGAGCCCGACGGACATCGAGTTGATTCTCGCCTGCGGCAAGGTCCTCGAGTCCGATTGGGAAGCCACACCAACTCGATCGATGAGTTTCCATCCTCTGCTGGCCAGGGCATACGGTACCGGCCGACTGATGTTGCCAGACGGTTCGCCGCTGCAGTTGGATGGCGACCTTTGGCGGTTGGCACCCGTGCTCGAGGTCAAAGAGGGTGCGGGACGGTTCTCGTTCTCTCTGGAATCCTTGGACAGCTCGGCTTCTGGATTAGGGCGTTCGAAAGGAAGGGCGCCGCGGATCTCTCTGCATGGTGCCTGGACCATTTTCGGCGAAGAAGGAAATTGGACGGTTCGGATTGGATCCGACCTTTTCCGCTTGGACCCTCGAACCCCCAAGGCGCTTTTCTCACTGGCCGAGAACCTTCCTGACCTTCCGCTGGAAGCATTGAACCAGGTGCGAGCAGAGCTGAGGGATCTATCTCGAGGTGGCGTGGAGATTCCCGCGGAATGCCTACCTCCGCGTCTTCGCGAAGCACCGAAGCGATGTGCCGTCATCGAACTCGCTGGAGAGGATGTGACCATCTCGGCCAAGGTCGTCTATCCGAGCCTCGAGGTTCCGGATGACGCCACGGAAGAGTTGCTCGCATTCACCGCCGAAGATGGAAGCCTGGTGGAGTTGGAGCGAGATCTCGCCGCCGAGGCCAAGATCGTGGAGGATCTGGACGAGGCCTTGCACATCGAGGGCGTGGACAAGATCGCCTGCACCGGTGGCTGGAGAATCGTCGCACCGGCCTCGCTTCGGCAGATGGCAGTTCACACCGTCCCTAGTCTCGAGAAGGCTGGATGGGATATCCGACAGGCGGCGTGTCTCAACCGATGGAAGCGGCGCACCGGTGTTCTCAAGATGGTCGGGAAAGACTCTGGACAAGATTGGTTCGAGGTTTCCGGCTTCGTCGACTTCGAAGGACTGCAAATTCCGCTCTCCACTCTGATCGCACGGAAGGGGCAGCTTCAACTATCCGATGGATCTGTTGGAGAAATCTCCGAAGCTCTCCTGAAGCGACTTCGCTGGATGGAGAAGCTGGGCACCAGAACCGAAGACGGAATTCGCCTTCGAAAATTCCAAGCTGTGCTCGCACGGGAAATCGTGGAAAACGGCCATGCCGAAGCTCATGACCTAACTGCCTGGAATCGGCAGCTGGCATGTGCGCTGGATGTCGATGCGGTTGAAGTACCAGTCCCAACTTCGTTGCAGGCAACATTGCGTCCGTACCAGAAGACCGGACTCGATTGGTTGGTGTCGCTGCGTCGGCGCGGCATCGGTGGCATTTTGGCCGACGACATGGGTTTGGGAAAGACCATCCAGGTCATCGCTCATCTTTGCCACCTCTTCGAATCTGACCCGAATGCGTCGCCGGCATTGGTGGTAGGGCCTGCCACCGTGGTGGGCAACTGGATTTCCGAGTTCGAGCGTTTCGCTCCACACCTGGAGACCCGCTTACTGCACGGCAATGATCGTGACGCCTTGCGCGATGCACCGATCACAAGGCCCACCGTCTTCGTGACCACCTACGGGATCTTGCCCCGGGAGACGGAATGGCTCCGGTCGCAGGAATTTTCGCTCCTGGTGCTGGATGAATCCCAGGCCATCCGGAACCCGGCGACGGTGACCCACCAGTGCTGCGTCCAAATGGGAGCGAAACAGAAGCTCTGTCTGACGGGGACACCGATCGAGAACTCGCTCTCCGATCTTTGGGCTCAGTTCTCGTTTCTCAACCCGGGATTGCTCGGGCCGCGGGAGGAGTTCCTTTCGGAGTTCACGCCAGAACCCGATGAAAAGCCTGATCTAACTCGGCTGCGCATGCTGACCTCACCATTCTGGCTACGCCGAACCAAACGCGAGGTCGCCCAGGATCTACCGGGACGAACCGATATTTTGTTGAACGTTGAGCTCGAAGCCAAGCAGATGACGCTCTACCAGCGGCAGCTCAAGGACTACCAGAAGGAGCTTCTCCCGCAGATCAAGAAGAAGGGATTGGACTCCAACGGGCGCTTCCAGGTTCTCACCGCGTTGTTGCGCCTGCGGCAGATTGCCTGCGCTCCGGAACTTGCCGGCCACAAGGGTGCTGCGGCGAAGCTCGATCTGCTGATGGAGAAGATCGCAGAGGACTTGGCGGAAGGACACCGGATTCTGGTGTTTTCCACCTTCACAAGCCTGCTGGACCTGGTTGGACAACGCCTTCGGAAATTGTCCATGGACTATCTGCGCTTCGATGGAGCCACACCACCCGCGGAACGAACGCGGCTGATCAAGCAGTTCCAGACCGAGCAGGGTGAATCGATCTTCCTGATCAGTCTCAAGGCGGGTGGGGCAGGGGTCAACCTGACGGCGGCCGACACGGTTTTTCTACTGGATCCCTGGTGGAATCCCGCTGCGGAAGAGCAGGCCGCGGCTCGCGCCCATCGCATCGGGCAGACGCGTCCGGTCACGTTGTACCGCATGGTGGCCAAGGGCACCATCGAAGAACGAGTCCTGGCGCTTTCCCGCAGCAAGGCCGAGTTGGCGAGCGATTTGTTCGATGCGGGTGTTTCTGGAGGGGCTTTGCTCACGCCGGCGATTGTGCAGGAGTTGTTGGGATGAATCAAAGGTCAATTGCAGAGTAAGCCGGTTCGATTTTCAAAAACTGGAGAAGGAAATATTGAAGAATCGCATCGTCGTCACCGCTTAGTAAATTGGGAAAACCAACAAGATAAAACAGGAACATGCGCCAACATTTGATCAATCGAAAGAGATGCCCATAAATGTTCAACACAAAGCCAAGTTCAACGGATCTATTCCACGAAATAAGCGATGATGAAATCACAAAGGCCAAAAGATTCTTCAAGCGTAGTCCAGAGCACACCCTTGAAGCGACCGCTCGCCAGTTCAACACGGAACAGCCGCTATTCACTAGTGCCGCAGCGCTATGGGAAACCGAAGGCCTGCCAATAGAAACAGTCGAGGACATGCTGGAGTCGCTGTTTTGGATCTATTATGTAATCCGGCGCATAAAGAAAAAACAGCATAGGTGCGTATGCTGACTTTATAGCATATTTCAATTCATCTGCCGACCCAAAAGAGAGGCAGAAGCTTCTGGAATTGGGATACTTCAAGAATAATTCAGTATTCAGGTGCGCGTCAGAAGTCATATCGAGCAACTACGAACATGCCAATGAAATGAAGGCTCATAAAGATGCATCCCCGACCGGCAACAGCGTTCCGTACGATTCACTTGTGAACTGCATCCCACTTGGCATCCAGCCACGGGGCGCGGATTTCCTCCATCTGAGACTCCGGCGAAAACAGATCCCGTTCGATGCCGTTTACATCCATGGACGCCGAGAAACAGGGATCTGTGTCATCCTCGAATTCAATGTATCGAATTATTCCGTTACCCGCAGTCTGCGACCGAGGCAGCAAAGTCTGCGTTCCGATTGCGATGTGCACTTGGTCACCAGCATGTCGCGCGTGACCCGGACTACTACAAGTTCCCGATCGCTCCCGTGCACGAACTGGGCCACATCACAATCGAAATATCGCATTTCCGGTGAGTTGGGCGCCAAGCTGTCTCATCGTGCGGTTGCGGGCGTGTGACAAATCTTGATTTCTTCGAATTAAGTCACTTCACCGGACATTCTATCATAGGTTAGTCAACAACCTGTGCGCGCTGCAGGTTGGAGGAAGAATTCAATGTCCGAAGCCGCTCCATGTTCTTTTCGATCGACTGAAGAGTGCGCGTTGCACTTCTGGCTCCGGGCACAACGGATCCGGCATCTCCACTTGCGCCAGGACCACGTGACCTTTGATCCCCCGCTCTTCCGGGGAAACGCAAAACCTCCCGATTTCCTTCTGCAACTGAAAACGACCGGCGTGCTGGGTGTGGAGGCCAAGAGCCGCCGGACTTGGGAGCGTGGAGATCGCTATGGCTTTCCCACGGAAGAGATCGTCGAGTCTTCGGGCTTCGAGCGGGCATCCGGAATCCCGGTCTGGTATGCGATCCCGACCCCTGGAGACAAGGACAACTCCTGGTCCTGGATCCGGCTTCAGAAGGTGATCGACGAGGGCGTGGTCGAGGGAGGGGAGCGGATCGTTCCCCTGGACAACTTTGTCCGGATCGCGGCGGAGGCTGACCTGAAGAATATTGGACGGTGCAACCCGGGGAATCCTGCGGAGGCGGAATCGGGGCCGAAAGAATTCGTCAGCATCTTCGAAGGAGCCAGGCCCGTCTCCAGATCCCCTGCCGTGGACGCTTCGAAGGCATCCCCTCTGGATTCGAGTTCCATCACCTACGACGCCGCAAACCAAACGCTCAAGGTCAGGTTCCGCCACGGCGGTGTGCACGAGTACCTGCACGTTCCGGAATCAGTTTTCGGGCGACTGATGGCGGCCGAATCCAGGAACGACTTCTTCGCGACGCAGATCAAGGCTCGGTACCGGTTCCGCGAACAGTGGCGGCACGCCCAGGTTTGAAGCCGACCCAGACCCACCAAACGGCACTTTTCTTCTCGCCAACGGCGCCGACGTTGGAATTTCCGCCCAAGTGCAGCTTGCCCCTGGGATCGCGGTGAGCCTGCAGCCCGATTCCTATTACACGCAACGAGACCACGACCGCCAAGCGAGTTTGGCGTGGATTCAGGCGGAGCGCGATAGGGATCAACGCAATCGCGATGACTATGACAAGCAACCGGTCCGTGTTCCGGGCAGCCTCGCCATCTGGCGGGACACCCCAGTGCAGCACACAGAGGAGAGCCCAAATCTCCGGAGCCAGCAGGCCGCACACGAACAAGTTCGAGTGGCCCAGGAGCAGAAGATCAACGGCGAAGCGAATCAGGACCGCGCCGAGCAAAAGCACTGATCAAGTATCCATGATCGATCGGCTTCCCGACGGATTCGGCCGGATCGGGCCGAGCGACATCCAGGGAAATCGGACGGGCCGAATTTTTGGATGTTGACCTCCGAAGTCGCAGCAAGAAGGAGCGGAAGAATGTCGAAGTCCGAGATGGGACCCAACCGGGTCCGCGGCCATTTCATCCGAATTCGGCGAACGAGGACACCGGTCCCGAGGGCGTTTCGACATTCGACGCGGTCATATTGAGCGAGAACGTCCTGGACATCCGGGCGCTCACGCGGCACTTCGGGTCGTTCACCGCCGTCGATTCGTTGACGCTTTCCGTTGGCTCCGGCGAGGTCTTCGGACTGCTGGGAACCAACGGCGCGGGGAAGACCACCACCATCAAGATGCTGGTCACCCTCCTGCCGCCCACCTCGGGTGATGCGTCGGTGGCGGGTTTCTCCATCACGACCCAGGCCGTGGGAGTGCGTCGTTCCATCGGGTACGTGCCACAGGCGGTCTCCGTGGACGGCTCGCTCACGGGCTTCGAAAACCTGCTCATCTTCGCCAAGCTCTACGACCTGCCCGGCCCGCAGTGGAAACCCCGCATCCTGGAAGCGCTGGCATTCATGGGACTCACTCAGGACGCGAATCGACTGGTGGGCCGGTATTCAGGTGGCATGGTGCGTCGCCTGGAAATCGCGCTTTCCACCCTGCACCGACCGCGGGTCCTGTTCCTGGACGAACCCACGGTGGGCCTGGATCCCATCGCCCGGGACGCCGTCTGGAAGCACCTGGTGGATCTGGGGAAGGAGTACGGTACCACGCTCTTCCTCACCACCCACTACCTGGAAGAGGCCGAAAGCCACTGCGGTCGCATCGCCATCATGCACCAAGGCAAGATCGCGGCGACGGGAACTTGCGCCGAGCTGGAAGACTCCTTGGGGGGCCACCACTCCCTGACCGAGGTCTTTGTCCACTACGCGGGGAGCGTGCCCGACTCCGGCGGATCATTCCGGGACGTGGACGTGGAACGCGAGGGGGAGATGCGCCATGGATGACCGCAAACCGGTGGCGGAATCCTCCGCGGGAATCTGGAAGGTGATCGCCGGAAATCCGGTCGCGGCCTTCGTGCACAAAACCTTCGTCATCACCGAGTTCGAGATCCGCAAGCTGCGACACGACTTCACCGAACTGGTCACCCGGGCGCTGCAACCCGCGCTCTGGCTCCTGATCTTCGGGCAGGTCTTCGCCAAGAGCGGCATGATGCACACCGGGAACATCCCCTACATGGATTTCCTGGTTCCGGGCATCCTGGCGCAAAGCGTTCTCTTCGTGGCCATCTTCTACGGCATCAACGTCATCTGGGAACGGGACCTCGGGATCGTGCAGAAGTTCCTCGTCAGCCCGACTCCCCGCTCGGCGCTGGTGCTCGGCAAGGGTTTCTCGGCGGGGATCCGGACCCTGTCGCAGGCGATCGTCGTCTACGTGCTCGCGCTGCTTTTGGGAGTGGAGCTGGACTGGAGCCCACTCGCGCTCCTGAACGTGTTCGTCGTCGTCGTCCTGGCCTCGACCCTGTTCTCCACCTTCTCCCTGGTGGTGGCCTGTATCGTGAAGACGCGGGAGCGCTTCATGGGCGTCGGACAGGTCCTGACCATGCCTCTGTTCTTCGCCAGCAGCGCCATCTATCCCACCGACATCATGCCGCCGTGGCTGCGGATCCTGTCCCGCCTGAACCCGTTGACCTACGTGGTGGACGCCCTGCGAGCGTCCATGCTCGCCGGAGGCACGAGCGTCTTCGGGATCGGTCGCGATTACGCCGTGCTGCTCGCGACCACCCTCGTCCTGGTCCTGGTGGGAGCCTTTATGTATCCGCGTCTCGCGACCTGAAGCGGTGAATCAACTCCTTGCCGGAAACATTCGTGTGAATCGGCGTGGATCCGCTGCCGCGAGGATGCCTTGGAACCAAGTCAAATCCCCTTCGAGAAGAGAAGTAGTCTGCTTGGCCGGACAAGCGTGAATTCCGTGTCCAACCTCGATTCCGATTGACGGTTTCCGTAGTGCGTTCGTAGTCTAGACATCGATGAATACCGGATATCTGCACTTGATCGTCTTCCTGGTACGGGTCCTGGAAGCCCTTTTCCTAGGCTGCGTGATCGGGGCCGAGCGCCAAAGGCACCACCGGATGGCGGGGCTGAGGACCAACGCCCTGGTCGCGACGGGTGCCTGCCTTTTCGTGTCGGTTGTGGGACTCATGCCTGGTCTCGAAGCAGGCTCGGACCGCATCGCGGCCCAAGTGGTCTCCGGCATCGGATTTCTGGGCGCGGGGGTCATCATGCGCGATGGGCTCAACGTGCGCGGACTGAACACTGCCGCGACCCTCTGGTGTTCCGCCGCCATCGGAGTCCTTTCCGGCATGGGACTTTACGCCGCCGCCGCCATTGGGGCTGTGGCGATCCTGGCTGCCAATCTGGTATTGCCCATGCTCTCGGAACGAGTGGATCGGATTGAAGGCAGTGGCTCGGCGGGTATCCTGTACCAACTCAGCATCGTCTGCGAGGGTTCCGGGGCGGGGGAGATCAGGACCCGTTTACTGGCTCGGCTGAAGTTGTTGGAGTTGCCCGTACAGGAACTGCGGACGGATATTTCTCGGGGAACCGATCGTGTCGAAATCCTGGCAAACGTGGTGGCCAACTCCGGGAATCGTTCCACCTTGGATGAAGTGGTGGCGTGGGCGGCGGAGGAAACAGGCATTCTCAACGTTGGATGGAAGGCTGCAGACGAACGCATTTGAGCGGTTCGGCCCTTTTTGGAGGAGAACGATCGATGGGAAAGAAGACGATGATTCGTTGGTTCGACGAGTCCGAGGAGCACGACTACCCGGCGGCGGCCTCGTACCTCTCGCTGCTCTACGAGAAGGACAAGGTGAAGAGAATCGTGACTGCGCTGAAGAAAGCACCCATGACGTCCTACAAGGCCAAGGAAATCTTCCGGGCGTCCCTGCTCTCGCTTCTGGGCGTCAGCAATTTCCACGTCCGGAAAAATCTGAGGAAGATCGAGGAAGGAGAGGCCATGTCGCCTCTCCTCCTGGTGCGATCCGGTGATGGCGGGAAGGTGATCATTGCCGACGGCTATCACAGGATGTGCTCGGTCTACGTGCTGGACGAGGACGCGTCCATCCCCTGCAAGATCGTCGGAATCGACACAACAGGGCGCAAATCCAAATAGTCGGAGACCTCATGTGCTCCTCCATTCCGTGGCACGGGGTCCGGAGCGGGCGTCTTTCACATTCTTTGCGCCAAGAACGATGGAATCCGGGATGCCGCACCCACGTCCTCCACAACACGGGCCTCCTGTTCTTGGGATGCTAGACCACAAACCACTTGAACTCAAGGAATACGTCATGAAGAAGATCCTCTCCGTCCTGCTCGTCTCCGTCTTCGCCGCCGCCACCTTCGCGGGCACCACTGCGCCCAAGGGCCATCATCACGGTGGGCACGGCCACCACAAGTCGGCGAAGAAGTAACCGGACCTCCCAGTCGTCCTGGGTTACGGATCCCTCCGGTCGTCGAGGTCACGCCGGGCATGCGCCTGGACCCAGGCCAGCGTGACCCGAGCCACCGTGCTTTCGTGCGCCTTGGCGACGGTGTCCAGTTCGTTGACGATCGCATAGGTCGTCGGAGAGGGAACTCTCGGTGAAGAAGCCTCCGTCCGCCTTGATCTGACCGGCGTTCAGGCATCTGAACTTGCCGCTGAGGACGCCGCTCTTCAGAGGCGACCAGGGCGTGATGCCGAGGCCGAACTCGCGAGCCACAGAGACGAGATCCCGCTCGAAGGATCGTTCGAGCAGTGAATACTCGACCTGCAGGGCGATGAACGCCGACCAGCCGTGGAAGCGCGCCGTGACGTTCGCCTCGGCGATCTTCCACGGGGGAGCCTCAACCGAGGTCTTCGCCGAAGGTCATGGTCCCCAGGCAGAACAGGCTTACACGCAGGCCGGATCGACCGAGAGTGATGTAATGATCGAGCGACATGGTGTTCTCCTTGCTTCGTTGTGGTTGGTTATTGCACACATGAGATTCCATCACCAGGGGATCGTTTCGTTTTCCCAGTGCGTGAACGTGCCTGTCGGGCCGTCCGGGCCGAGCAGAGCTAGGCGCACAGGCTCGCGAGCGCCCTCCTCGACGGTTCCCGTGCCCCTGTAGTTGTTGAGATTGGTCTTGATGTGACCCGGGGAGACGGCGTTGACCTTGATGTTCGTCGCCTCCAACTCGATCGCCATCGCGAGCGTCATGGCGTTTAGGGCCGTCTTGGACGCAGAGTACGTGGGACTGAAGATCGAACGGTACGGGTTGGACGGATCGGACGTGCTCGTCAGCGAGCCGACTCCGCTCGACACGTTTACGACGCGGGCCGTCGGTGCCTCTCGCAAAAGCGGCAGCATCGCCTGGTAGACGGCGAGGACCCCGAACACGTTGGTCTCCCAGACCGCGCGAACTTCATCCAGGGACACGACGCTCGCACGGGTCGTCTTCGAGTACTCCTCGACGGATTGGCCGGGCAGCCGGCCCGTGTTCGAGATCGCCGCGTTGTTGACGAGCACGTCGAGGCGGCCGAAATCGCGACGAATGCGCTCCGCCGCGGCGCCGATGGAGGCGTGATCCGTCACATCGAGCTGGAGAGCGACGGCGCCCGGTCCAATCTCCAGGGCCGAGGCCTCGCCGCGCTGGAGGTTGCGCGACCCCACCAGCACGGTGAGGCCGTGAGCCACCAGATCTTTCGCGATCTGCAGGCCGATTCCTTGGTTCGCGCCAGTGACCAGAGCGACGGGTTTGTCTTGCATGTTCATCTCCCTTGTCCTATCCGTTGATAATGATGACATGTTGTGTCGCGAAGCCGATGTCCGGAGCCGCCTGATACCAGTCTCGCGATCCGATCAGGCGGCCGCACGTTCGGCTGTCGGGCGGCGGCGCAGGTCCGCTTTCAGGATCGTCGGGGGATTGTAGGCGGCCTCGAACGGTCCCACGTCGGTGCCCGGCGGAACGATCTTGTCGATCTTGTCCAGTGTTTCGTCGTCGAGAACGACACCGGCACCCGCGAGGAGATCGTCGAAATGCTCCATCCTGCGCGGTCCGAGGATCGCCGACGTCACGCCCGGGTGGGAGATCGCGAAGGCCATCGCCAGGTGCGTCAGCGAAAGCCCCACCTCCTGCGCCACGATCACGAGCTGTTCGATCGCGTCCAGCCGGCGTTCGTCGGTCATCTGCCCGGGGAAGCGTTTCACGCGCATGCTGTCGGGAGGCGGCTGGCCCTTGCGGTACCGACCGGTGAGCGCGCCCATGGCCAGAGGACTCCACACCATCGCTCCCATTCCGTACTGCTGGCAGACCGGCAGCACTTCGCGCTCGATGCCGCGGTTCAGGATGGAATAGGGCGGTTGTTCGACGCGAAAACGCGCCAGTCCGCACCGCGCCGCGATCCACTGCGCGTCCACGATCTCCGAGACGGGAAATGTCGAGGTTCCGATCGCGCGCACCTTCCCCGCGCTCATCAGGTCGGTGAGGGCCGACAGGGTCTCCTCGATGTCGGTGTCCGGCGAAGGCCGGTGGATCAGGTAGAGATCGACATGGTCGGTCTGTAACCGGCGCAGGGACGCCTCCAGCTCACGGACGAGCCAGCGTCGCGAGTTGCCCTGGTGGTTGGGATCGTCGCCCATGGGGAGGTGCGCCTTGGTGGAGAGCACGATGTCGTCGCGCCGTCCCTTGAGAGCCTTGCCGACGATCTCCTCGGATTCGCCGTGGCTGTAGAAATCGGCCGTATCGATGAAATTGATCCCGGCATCGATCGCCTTGTGGATGATCCGGACGCAGTCCTCGTGGTCGGAATTGCCCATGGCGCCGAACATCATCGCGCCCAGGCAGTGGGGGCTGACCTTGATGCCGGTGCGGCCCAGTGTACGGTATTGCATCTAGTTTTCTCCTGCTGAAGTGGAAGTCGTGGTCGTGTCCGAAATCAATGGCCTAACGCGCC
>CAYXXL010000060.1:0-12100 GCA_964469025.1 uncultured Fibrobacteria bacterium | reverse complement strand
CCCTTGGACAGGCAGATGGCGGACGGATGCAGGGAAGGTCGATCGGGGAGGTCGTCGCAGGCGAACATCCGACCCGTGCGCCCGAATCCCGTGAAGACCTCGTCGGCGATCCAAGGCACGCCCCGTTCGCGACAGAGTGCGTCCAGTCCCTCCAGGTAGGTGCGCGGATACATGCGCATGCCCGCCGACCCTTGGATCAGAGGCTCCACGATCACGCAGGCGATCTCTCCGGTGTGGGCATCCACCCAATTCTCCAGTGCGTCCAACGCGATTTTGGCCGCGGTCTGGGCTTCGGGGGAAGAGGGATCCCAGGAGCCCGCCGGAGTGGGGAGGCGATCGACCTGGAAGAGATAGGGATCGAAGGGTTGGGAAAACACGGAGCGCGCCCCGGCCGACATCGCCCCCAGGGTGTCGCCGTGGTAGGCGTCCTCCAGGGCGGCAACCCGCGGCACGGGAACCCCATTTTGGCGGGCGATCTGGATGCAGGCCTTCAGGGCGACCTCCACGGCAGTGGAACCGTCGTCCGAGTAGAAGAGCCGCGACATCCCCCCGGGAAGAAGCGGAAGCAGTTCTTCGGCCAATGCGACGGCCGGCTCGTGGGTGCAATCCGCGAAGATCACCTGTTCCAGCGTCTTCGCCTGCTCCGACACGGCGCGGATGATCTTCGGATGGGTGTGACCGTGATTGGTGACCCACCAACTGGATACGGCGTCGATGATTTCTGCGCCGTCCGAGCTGTGCAACAAAGCTCCGTGGGCGCTTTTGATCTCCAGGGGGAGATGGGCGGTCTGGTGCTGGGTGAAGGGGTGCCAAACCACTTGGGCATCGCGCTCCGCGAGGGTTTTCGACGTCGCTTTGGTCGCCTGGATTGGCGTATTTTCTGCACACGGATCGGCCCAATCTCCCATCTTCCACTGCTGAATCAGCTCGGCGATGGACTGTGCATCGGTGGGATACAATTCTGGGACTCGCCCCAGAATATCGACCCGACCACGATCTCGGATCTGTCTGGCATTCTCCCCGTGGGAAGGGCCATTCAGGAGAACACCGGCGATCACGGCACCTCTGGCTCGAATTGCATGCACAGTCGCCAAAGCGTGGTGCAGAGTTCCCAAACCGGTTGGGGCCACCACCACCATGGGCAGATCCAAGGCCTGCGCCAAATCGATCATGTCTTCCTGGTCGTTCAGGGGAACCAGTGCACCTCCAGCACCCTCAACGACGGTGAAGTAGCCTTCGGGCAGATTTTCCACCAGGAAAGGCAGATCGATCCGTTCTTGTTCCAACTGTGCAGACCAATGGGGGGAGGCGGGTTCGGCAAATTGGTATGTGGAAAGGTGGATCGGAGTCCCCGGCGAAAGTCGCAGGATTTCCAAGGCGTCCGAAACTTCGCCGGTCTGGACGGGTTTCCAGTAATCGGCCTCCCATAGGGCGCACAGGACTGCACTGCAAAGTGTTTTTCCGATATCCGTTCCGGTTCCGGTCACGAAGACCGACCGGGGAAATGGATCACGCAGCAGAGGACAAACAGACATCCATCGCCTCCAGAAGGTTCTGGATCTGTGGGCTGGTCAGATCCGCGGATGCGGTCAGGCGAAGTCGTTCGGTTCCGGTTGGAACGCTAGGTGGCCGAATGGGACGCAGAGGAAACCCGTGCTTGTGCAAAATTTCGGACCAGGCCAGCGCCCGCACCAGTCCATTGGCATGCACAGGCAAAATGGGGGTGTGCAATGTTCGGCCCGGCAAGCACAACCCACGAGCGAGCAATCCAGTCTCCATTTCGCGGACATTCCGCTCCAGGGCTCGCCTCCGTTCCGGGTGGGTTCGAGAGTACGACCAGCACCATCGAGCGGCATAGGTCGCCAACGGCGACGGTGCGGTGGTGTAGATAAAGGCCCGGGACGTGTTCTGGATCGTTTGAAGAACTTCGGGAACTGTGCAGAGCATGCCCCCCGAAGAGGCCAGAGCCTTTCCAAATCCGTGGGTGGAGGCGATCAGTGCAGCATCATGTGGGAGAGCCTCTGCCAATCCAGTGGCAGCCTGGCCGAATACCCCCACCGCATGCGCCTCATCGACAAAAAGGAGCGCATCTTCTTCGTTGCACACTTGCAAGATCTGGTCCAACGGGGCAACATCCCCGTCCATGGAAAACACCGATTCGGTCACCACCAGTCGCAGGCCCGAGGCCGACTGCCGCAACTGCGCCCGAAGATCCTCGGGATCGTTGTGCCGGAATTTTCTGCGTTGTGCGCCACTTTGCATGATCCCATCGATCAAGGACGCATGGGCCAAGGCGTCGTGGATGGCGGTGTCGCCCCGGCCCACGATGGCGCAGATCCCGACCCGATTGGCTTCGGAGGCGGAGGCCAGAACGAGTCCAGAGGGGAAACCGGCAGCCTGGGCGAAGGCGTTCTCGAATTCGGTGAACAGGGAAAGGTTTCCGGAGAGGAGGCGGGATCCCGAGGCGGTGGTCGGAAGCCCGGCGCCCAGGGCGGTGCAGAGCGCATCGATGAGATCGGGGTGTCGCTGGAGGCCCAGGTAGTCGTTGTGGCAGAAAGGTGAGGGAGCTTGTTGGCTTGGCGACCGGAAAAGCCCGCGCTCACGGATGGCTTCCAGGTTCCGATCCAACCGCCCCTGGAATTGCTGCCGAGCGTGGGACATCAGCGATTCCTCAACGCCCCTCCGAGAACGACGTGACCTCCACCTTCATTCCGAAGGATGCCAGCATGGCCTGGTCGTGGTCCTGTCCAGGGTTGGCTGCGGTCAGGAGCTTGTCGCCGGCGAACATGGAGTTGGCGCCGGCCAGGAAGCAGAGGAGCTGGGTGCTGGGGCTCATGTCCACGCGGCCAGCCGACAGGCGCACCCGGGAGGTGGGCATCAGCAACCGGGCGACCGCGATGGTGCGGACGAACTCGATGTCGTCGAAGGGTGCGGCGTCGGCCAACGGGGTGCCGGGCATGCGCATCAGCTTGTTGATGGAGACAGATTCCGGCGCCTTGGGGAGGTTCACCAGTTCGTGCAGCAGGCCGACGCGATCTTCCCGACCCTCGCCCATCCCCAAGATTCCGCCGGAGCAGACCTGCACACCGGAATTGCGCACCGCTTCCAACGTGTCCAACCGATCCTGGAAGGTACGGGTGGAAATGACGTTGGCGTAGTTTTCCGGGGAGGTGTCCAGATTGTGGTTGTAGTAGTCCAGTCCTGCCTCGCGCAGACGGATCGCCTGCGATTCGTTGAGCATGCCCAGCGTGACGCAGGCCTCCATCCCCAAGGACTTCACGCCGCGGACCATCTCCAGGACGGAATCGAACTGGGACCCGTCCTTCACCTCGCGCCAAGCGGCGCCCATGCAAAGCCGGGTGGAGCCGGCGGCCTTGGCGGCCTTGGCCTGGTCCATCACATCGCGCACCTGCATCAAGGGTTGGTATTTGAGGTCGGTCTCGTAGCGGCTGGATTGGGTGCAGTAGGAGCAGTCCTCGGGGCAAGCGCCGGTCTTGATGCTGACCAGGGTCGACATCTGGACGTCCAATGGATCCCAATGCTGGCGATGCACGGCTTGCGCGCGGAACAGGAGATCGGGCAGGGGCAGGTCGTAGAGCGCCCTGATTTCCGCGCGCGTGACGCGCTCCGTTCGTTCCGTCGGGGAGGAATGTTCATCCTTGCAGCCTCGTGCGAAGTCCATAGGAACGGAAATCTAGACAAAGGGGTCCCGATAAGCTACCGTTCGACCCGCTCTCGGGTCTGCGAAAGCAGGTGGGACAGAATCACCACCGGGAATGCCGTGGAAATCGGCAGCGGACCAGCCACTGTGAGGGGCGAAAACCCTCCGCCAAACGCCACTGGACACGTCCGGGAAGGCGGCGGAAGGGGCCTCGAGCCAGGAGACCTGCCCGGAGCGCCGACACACCCGTGTCGGCACTTTTCTTCTGCCTCTGGAAATGGGCGGGATGCGCATAGCCTTAATCATTTCTCTCTTCGCCGTCGGTCGGCTCCTGGCCCAGCAGAGCGCCACCGATTCCATCGCCAGCGACACCGGAAAAGCGCGCGAACCTGTGCTGGAGGGGCGGGAGGTTTCGGGAAAGGCCAAGGACCCTGCGGGTGCCGAACGTGTCCTGGACCGGGCGGAATTGGGCCAGGTCCAGACGTTGGCCGATGCACTTGCCAAAATCCCCGGTGTCGAAATCCGTCGCACCGGGGGGTTGGGCGGGTATTCGGAGATTTCCCTGCGGCAATGCCCTTCCGAGCAGGTGCGAGTGGTGCTGGACGGAGTCATGGTGCAGGACAATGGAAGTTCCACGGTGGATCTGGGCATGTTCCTGCCCGATGGGCTCGAACGCGTCGAGATCCTGCAGGGAGCGGGCATCGGGGGAGATGGCCGTCCCGAACTGATCTTGATATCTAGACGCGCCTGGAACAAAGCGGGCGTCTCAGGCACCCTGGGAAGTTTCGGGGAGCGACAGCTCTCCGGCTGGTGGAGCGGGGATTCCGGGACCACCAGCTTGGCTGGGTGGTACGCAACCTCGCGCGACGACTGGCCCATCCTGTGGAACGGTGGTTTGACCTTCAAGCCCAAGGACACTATCGTCACCCTGCCCAACAGCGATTTCACCGGTTGGGGTGGTACCGGAGCTTGGCGCCCGCTTCCGCGGCTCCAGTTTTCCTTCCGCGCCGACGGTTCGGAGCAGGGCGTTTCCGGGCTGTACGTGGCCCATCCCGACGCCCGCTGGGACCGACGCTCCCTCCAAGGGTCGCTGGAATCCAAGGGACAGGGCGAATGGGATTGGCCTGTGGATGCCCAGGTGCGATGGGATGAATCCGAGTGGCACGACAGCGGGTCGAGCGTCGACTACCGCTCCAACCGGGAGTCGCACCTGGAGGGATGGAACGGCTCCGGCTCCGCAGGCCTCGTGCGGGACGCGAAGGACTGGACCGACCTCTGGTCGCGCCTGGAACTCGGAGGGCAGACGTCCAAAGGCACCACCACGACGCCGGGGCTGGTCCATCTGACCCCGGACGCCCAACGCCTGGAAGGGACGTTTTCCGCGGGTTGGAAAGGACAGGACGGCGCGGGCGTTTTCGGTGCTTCTGCCACCGGGCTCGTCCAGTCGACCCGCAATGCGCGCGACTTCGAGCCCAATTCCCTCGGAGAGATCGGATCGTCGTCGGATTCGACTTGGATTTCCCTCGCGATGTCTGCCAGTATGCGCGCCTGGGTCCGATCCCCAGACGGAATATGGCAAGCATGGGTCGGGGCCGGCATGGACCAGAAGGCTCCCGATTTCTTCGAGCTCTATGGCGACAACGGGCTGACGTTGGAGAACCTGTCCCTGCAGCCGGAGAAGAGTTGGACCTCGGAGTTCGGCGCGGCTTGGGCGCCCAAGCCATTCAAGATCCAGATGGTGCCGTGGGCGGGGCTCTACCGCGATCCCATCCGAAGGCAGATCCTCGGCGCCTCCCAATTGAGCCAATTCCGGAACGACTCCGGCTATTCCGCCGTTGGACTGGACGCCGACGCGGAAGCAGGGTCCAGCTGGGGCGACCTGGACGCGACGGTGGGTTGGAGCCGGACCTGGTTGCGGTCCGTCTACGCCTCCTACCGAGGCAAGGAGCTGGATTACATGCCGCAGTGGAGGTGGAATGTCCTTGCTCGAACCGCGGCCTGGGAGGGCTTTTCCGGGGAAGGTTCGATGGACGGAGCCTGTGGATACTGGACAAGCCAGCTCAATACACCGGACTCCTGGGTGCCTGGGCACGTCCTGTACGGGCTGGGAATCTCCTGGAGGCTGGGGCGGTTCGTGCTCTTCTTTCAAGCTCAGAATCTGACAAACGTCCAGTTCCAGGAATTCCAGGATGCGCCATTGTCCGGCCGATCCTTCCGCGCCAAGCTCGACATCGATCTGAGCCCAACCAGACCAACCAAGGAGAAAACATGAGAACGACCTGCATATCCGCGACGCTCGCCCTGGGCGCCGCCGGAATTTTCCTCTCTTCGTGCGATGGCGCCGGCAACGCCACCGCCTCGCAGCAGGCGGGACCCGGACCCGTCGTTTTCGTGATCGCCACCGATGGCAGTACCACCTACGAACTGCAACGGGTCCCGGCGGACTCGAACGTCGATTCGGCAACCGACGTCGAAAATGTTTCCGACGCGACAGGTTGGGGGGTCGCACTCGACGGGGGTTCCGGAGTCCTCTACGTAGAGAACCAGAACACCGACGAGGTTGTCGCTTTCCGCGATGGCGACAAGAGCCAGGTCCTGTTCGACGTCGTGGTTGGCAAGGGCACCGACGTCTACCAAGTGCTCCAGGTGGGAAGCCGACTCTTCGTGGACCGTTGGAACACCAACAGCATCCTGGTACTGGACGCCACCTCCGGAGACTCGGTGCGAAGCATCGACCTTTCGGCCAGCGTGAACTCCGACGGACTTGTGAGTCCGAGCCGTCTGGCCTTCGCCGGTGGAAAACTCTGGATCTTGGCGCAACGGATCCATTCCGACTACACCAGCTACGATTCGGGCATGGTCATCGAGGTCGACACCGGTGCCAAGGCGGCGCCTCGAGGCTTGACACTGCCCACCGTGAATCCCCAGGACCTCGCGATCCTGGGGGCCAAGATCTACGTGGCCAGCCACGGTTCCTACGACGCCACCGAAAATGGAGGAATCGACCGGCTGGATCTCGCAACGGGACGGTGGGAGGCGACGATCACGGGCAAATTGGGTGCCCATAAGCCGATCAACAACATGGTCTCCGTTGGGGGGAAGCTCTGGACGGTGCTAGGTCTGGATATTTATGCCGACTCCTCCATCGCCGTATCGGTGGATCCCGTGTCCGGGCTTTTCGGGCCGGCGGTCGGCTCGACTCGGGCCGTCTGGGGGCTGGCCACAGACGGGACGTCCCTCTGGCTCTCGGACAAGGCAACGGCCGACCAGCAGGCGGTGGTGAAGCTGGATCCCGCGACGGGGGCGGTCCTGAACCGGGCCAAGACCGCGCTGCCCCCCGGTGCGATGGCCGTCCTCCCTTGATCTCCTACCTGGAACTCTGGCTGGTGCGCCACGGCGAATCGACCTTCAACGCCGAAGGCCGTTACGCGGGCTGGTCCGATCCTCCGCTGACCGCCGCAGGAGAGACCATGGCCCGCTCACTGGCCCCGCGTCTTGTCGGGATCCGATTTGACGGAATCTGGCGATCCGACACGACCAGAACCCGCGAGACCGCCAGGCTCGCGGGATTTCCGGAGGTCCCCACCGACATCCGCCTGCGCGAAATCCATTTCGGGGACCTGGAGGGGAAGACCTACGAGGAGGCCGGCGAGCGGTGGCGGGAGAAGCTGCGGTCCTTCGCGGACTTCCAGGCACCGAACGGCGAATCCACCGTGGATCTCCTGCGTCGGGCCGAGACCTTCCTGGACGACATCCGACCGGGACGCCATTTGATCTTCTCGCACGGTGGGTGGATCCGAGGCCTCATGTCCCGGTGCGGAACCGACCGGTTTCCCGACAAGGCGGAGCTCGTGCGGATCGCCTGGCCGGATCGGCGGATCCTGCCATGACGGCCAGGGCGCTCATGGTGTGGGGATGCACGTCCGACGCCGGGAAGTCGTTTTTGGCCACCGCGCTTTGCCGGTGGTTTTCCGACAAGGGATTCAAGGTCGTGCCGTTCAAGGCCCAGAACATGAGCAACAACGCCCGGGTGGCCTCGGGCGGCGAGATGGGGACGGCCCAGTGGCTGCAGGCCCGGGCGGCGCGGCGGGAACCCGAGGTCCGGTTCAATCCAGTGCTCCTCAAGCCGGAACGCGACACCGCGAGCCAAGTGGTGGTCCTGGGCCGCGTGGATCGGGAACTGTCCGACATGGATTGGCGCCGCCGCTCGTCGTTGCTCTGGGAAAAGGCCAAGCCTTGCCTGCGGGAACTGATGGCGGAAAACGAGATCGTGGTGATCGAGGGCGCGGGAAGTCCGGCCGAGATCAACCTGGCCGACGTCGACTACGTGAACCTGGAGACCGTCCGGGAATCCGGGGCGCACTGTCTACTGGTGTCCGACATCGACCGCGGAGGCGCCTTCGCCCATCTCCTCGGGACCTGGTCGCTCCTGCCCCCGGATCTCCGTCCGCACCTTCGCGGATTCGTGCTCAACAAGTTCCGCGGAGATGCCGCGCTCCTGGAGCCGGGCCCTTCCGAACTTTTCGCGCGGACCTGCGTGCCCATGCTGGGCACCATTCCCCGGATCCACCACGATCTACCCGACGAGGATGCCGTCGCGCTGGACCGCTTTGCTTCGAACTCGGGTGGGAGCGGATTCAAGGTCGGGGTCGTGGCTTGGCCGCGCATCTCCAATTTTGACGAATTCCGTCGCATGGGAGCGTGGCCCGGAGTCGGGTTGCGCCTGGTCCGCAGGCCCCTGGACCTGGGGGGCCTGGATTTCCTGGTCCTGCCGGGATCCAAGCACGTGCCATCGGACCTCGCTTGGCTGCGCGAGCGCGGACTGGACGCTTCGGTGCGGGAATTCGCGGCCTCGGGAAAGCCTGTCCTGGGAGTGTGCGGAGGGATGCAAGCGCTGGGCGGAACCATCTCCGACCCTTCCGGACGCGAGGGCGATGCCGAGGGACTCGGGCTTCTGCCGTTCTCCACCCTGCACGGCGAACGGAAGATCGTCCGCAAATCGACCCTGGCCGCGCCGCGCCTGGAGGGATGGTGGTCGGCGATCTCCGGACGGGAACTGTCCGGATACGAGATCCGAACCGGCGTCGTGGCGGGCGAGGATCCCGATTCGACGGGAGGGCGTTTCTGCAACCGGGGAAACGTCCTGGGCATCTACCTCCATGGCGTGTTCGAGGACGCCGGGGTTCTGGCGGCATTGTTCGGGGGCGACGAGAACGCTCCCGACCCTCTCGAATCCACCTTCGACCTTCTGGCCGACTTGGTCGAGGAACACCTGGACATGACGACCATCTCCTCCTGGGTCGATCCATCCGGCCCTGCCGCAGGCGTCGCCAAGCGTCCAGGACGACTCTGTCTGCTGACCGGGGGCGCCCGTTCCGGAAAAAGCTCGGCTGCCCAGAACATTGGGCGGGAATGGGGGGGCGACAACGTCACCTTTCTGGCCACTTCGCGCTGCCTGGACCGGGAGATGACGGATCGCGTTCGCGCGCACCGGGCGGATCGTCCGCCTTCCTGGGAGACCCTGGAGGAACCGTTGGACGTTGCAAGTGCGTTGCAACGGGCCGCCCACCGCGTGGTTGTCCTCGATTGTCTGGGCATGCTCGCCACCAACCACCTCCTGGGCGGCGGATCGGAAGCATTTCGGCTCGCCGTGGAAAATCTGATCCGCGCTTGGAGGGATTCCGGTGCGGACCTGATCGTGGTCACCAACGAAGTCGGTTCGGGAATCGTCCCGGACAACGCGCTCTCCCGGGAATTCCGCGACCACCTGGGATGGGCCAATCAACGCATGGTCGCCGAGTCCACCCAGGCCTGGCTCTGCGTCGCCGGCGTCCGCATCCCACTGAGGAACCCATGATCCCTCCCCTCGACCCCAAGCGCCTGGAAATTGTCCAAGCCCGCCAAAACCAATTGCTCAAGATCCCGGGATCCCTGGGACTGCTGGAAGACATCGGAAACAGGATCGGTGCCATCCAGGGAACGGACCACCCGAGTCTCGGGAACGGCGCGGTGGTGGTCTGCTGCGGAGACCACGGCGTGGTGGCGGAAGCCGTTGCCGCCTTCCCCGACTCCGTCACCCGCATCCAAGCGCTCAACTTCCTGGAAGGCGGCGCGGCCATCAACCAGATCGCTCTCACCTCCGGGGCGGACCTCTGGGTGGTGGATGCGGGGATCAAGGGCGACGTCCTTCCCACGCATCCCAGGCTTGTCGGCCCGCGCGTGCGGGCGGGGTCGGGGAACATCGCCCGCGAAGCCGCCATGACCCGGGAACAGGCGCAAGCCGCCATCGACCTCGGTCGCAAAGCGGCGAGGCGAGCGATGGATGCGGGAGCGCAAGTGCTCGCCGCCGGCGACATGGGAATCGGGAACACCACTCCCGCTTCGGCGCTCACGGCCGCGTGGCTCGGACTGGATCCCGATCTGGTCACCGGACGGGGTTCGGGGCTGGACGAAGCGGCCCGTGCGCGCAAGGCGGGGATCGTGGCCTTGGCCTTGGCGCGGGCCCGGCAGACGCTCGGTCCTCTTCCGGACGCCGACCCTTTGGATGTGCTTGCGCACCTGGGAGGCCTGGAGATCGCCGCCATCGCCGGGGTCCATCTGGAAGGGGCCGCACGGGGCGTCCCCCTGGTCTGCGACGGATTCCCCGTGACCTCCGGCGCCTTGGCCGCGGCCAGGATCGACCCCGGCGTGAAGGCATTCCTCTTCGCGGGACACCTCTCCGAGGAGCCGGGCCACGCCTGGCAGTTGCGGGACCTGGGCCTGGAGCCGGTGTTCAAGCTCGGGTTCCGGCTGGGCGAGGGAACGGGCGCCGTTCTCGCCTTTCCGGTCCTGCGCGCGGCATGCCAAATTATGTCTGGAATGAAGACCTTCGCGGACGTGGGGATGTGAACCCCCTTTCGCTGGCCCTGTCCTTCCTGACGATCCTGCCCGTGCCGGGGCAGGGCCGGGCGAGCCATGCCGATTTCGTGCGTTCCCGGGCCTGGTACCCCGCTGTGGGTGCCTTGATCGGGCTTTTCTGGGCGACCGTTGCGTGGTGGCTTTCCCGAACCGGATGGCCTCTCGGATTGCGCGGAGTCCTGCTTCTGGCTCTTCCACTGGCCCTGACGGGATTCCTCCATTTCGACGGTCTTTTGGACAGTGCCGACGCGTTGCTCTGTCCGCGCGAGCCCGTGCGCCGCCTGGAGATTCTGAAGGATGTCCACATGGGCTCCTTCGCCTTCGGGGTCGGTGCGCTCTGGATGCTTCTGACCTGGCAGCTCCTATCCATGCCGTCGTCGCCCTGGATTTTGCTGGCCGTCCCTGTCCTTTCGCGTGGAATCCTGCTGCTTCCGCTCCACCTCTGGCCCTACGCCCGGGAGGTGGACGCTTCCAGCCTTGCCGGTTCGGGCCTGTCCGCGACCGGGTGGGGGTTGGCAATGCTCGTTGCCGCGCCGTTCATCTGGTTCTTCCCCGTGGAAGCCGCAGCC
This sequence comes from uncultured Fibrobacteria bacterium, assembly GCA_964469025.1. Lineage (GTDB taxonomy): Bacteria > Fibrobacterota > Fibrobacteria > UBA5070 > UBA5070 > UBA5070. Next base: position 973 of record CAYXXL010000060.1, on the reverse strand, counting down.
GTTCTCGCGTGCCAGTTCGCTGTGGCGTTCTGGGCATCCCGCAGGCTCGGGGGCGGCATCACCGGAGACATCTACGGGCTCCTGCTGTGCCTTTCCGAAACCTCTGGCCTGGCTGTCCATGCCCTCGGAAGGATCCCGTGAAGTCCATCGCCACCTTCGCCTGGGCATTCCTCCTGGTGCTCTCCGGTTGCCACCGCCAACCAGCCCCCATCGTGGCTCGTCCGCGCCGGATCGTTTCGGTGACCATCACCGGCGACGTCCTTCTGCAAGCCTTGGTGGATTCCTCGCGCGTGCTGGCCGTTTCCGCCCTGGCCGACGACTCCGGCATCCACGAGGCTGCGGGGCTGTTCCCCGGTAAACCGCGGGTCGGAGCCGACCTCGAGCGCATCGTTTCCCTGCGCCCCGACCTTGTGCTCCTCGGGTCCTTCCACGATCCGGCCTTCGTGGACGGAATCCGTCGCAGCGGGATTCCGTCCGAAATCCTGGACAATCCCAATTCCCTGGCCAAGATCCGGGACTTCCTGCACCACGCCTCGGCGCGCCTGGGAGAACCGATTCGAGGCGACAGTCTGGTGCGTTGGATGGATTCGGTCCTGGACGCCACTCGGACCCGGGCGTCGCGCTGTTCCGATCACCCCCGCGTGCTCTACTGGTCGGAGGGCTACACCGCAGGAGACTCCACCACCATCGGGGATCTGCTCGACTTGGTTGGCGCGCGAAACGCCGCTTCGGCACTGGGGATCCACGGATCCCAGCCGATTTCGGTGGAGGATGTCCTCAAGCTTTCCCCCAGCTGGCTTCTGCGCAGCGGGTGGGAGGCCGGCGGAAAGACGAAACCCCTGCCCCAGGCGCTTCTGGACCTGCCTGCCGTCCGCGCGGGGCGTGTGGCCGTGGTCCCGGGAAAGATCCTTCTTTCGACATCCCACCACGTCGCCTACGCCGCGGACAGCTTGGTGCGCCTCCTGCACGCGTC
>CAYXXL010000059.1:0-12236 GCA_964469025.1 uncultured Fibrobacteria bacterium | reverse complement strand
GTCCGCATCCCGTTGCTGGGGCGGGTCGCGGCAGGCCAGCCCCTTTTGGCCGAAGAACACTGGGAGGAAACCCTTTCTCTTCCCAAAGGCATGCTTCCGGTTTCCCAAGCCTTCGCTTTGCGGGTGACGGGAGAATCCATGCGCGAGATCGGAATCATGGACGGGGATATCGTGTTCGCCCATCCCCAGTCGGAGGCGCAGACGGGTGAAACCGTGGTGGCCCTGGTGGGCGACGAAGCCACCGTGAAGGACTACTACCCGGAACGACACCGCATCCGTCTCCAGCCCCGCAACGAGGCCATGGAGCCCATCTGGATCAGCTCACGCAGTCCCGACTTCCGCATCCTGGGCAAGGTCGTGGGGGTGTTCCGCTCCATCCGCTGAGGCCGTGGGACCGCTTTTGCGCGCGGCCCCGACGAATGCACATCTGCGAATCAGCGGGAAAACCCATAAAAATTTACCCCTCGAGGCGCTTGAGCAGTTCGCGCATCTTCGCGAAGTTCCTGGGGTCGTCGCCGGAACGCGGGGGCAGATGGATGGCCACCGCGAGGACCTTGCGGGCCTCGTCCTTGCGTCCCTCCGCCACCAGGGTGCGGGCCAGATCCAGGTGGAAGAGGGGTTCATCCGGGTTCCACTGGAGCGCCTTGCGGAAACTCGATTCGGCGTTCGCCAGCGTCGCCTCTTGGGGAATGCCGCCCAGGAAGAGCTTGGCGGTCATCTTCTCGAAGGTCCCCAGCGTGGCGTAGGCGTACTGCCATCGCCCCAGCAGGAACCAGGCACCGCCGTGGCGGGGATTCAACTCCAAGGTGCGGCGGATCTCTTCGCGCAGTGCGTGGGACGATGCCATTTTCTGGCGGACGGGCAGATGCTTCAGGCCCATGGCGATGTTGACGGCCAAGGCGAAGTGGGATTCGGCCTGGTCGGGCCACTGCTGGATGGCCTTTTCCGCGAGGTGCCTTCCCAGATCCATCAAAGGGGAACGGTGCAGCGAGTCGCGGGCTCCCAGGATGGTGGCCAGATAGCTCGCGTTCCAGAGTGCTTCCAGATTGGTGGAGTCCTCGAGCAGCGCTTCTCGATATTTCGCCAAGGCACCGGCCTCGTCCAGCTTATCCCGCAACATGGACGCCTGCGCCAGGGACGCGGACACCTCCGGTGGGCAAGGACCCCCGGCCAAGGAAAGAAGCAGCCAAAGGATGGGCATGATCCAACAATCTCCTTCCTTTGCTGTCCCCAAGCAATACCCAGACGGCCAAATTCCAAATGACAATTGTCCAAATCGCGTTGCCATATCGCCAATTTTCTCTGAAAATTGTCATCCAGGCCGCGGGGCGTCCTCATTGCGGACTCTGGCACGTCCCTTGATCCGTTGCTCCCCTGCCCAATCAGGAGGGATTCCATGAAGATGATCCGCATGGCAGCGAGTTTGGCCGTGTTGAGTGTGCTTTCGGGGTGTCAAAAGAAGGAGGCTGCCGTCGCGGCCCCCAAACCTCCATTGAAGATCGCCTATAGCGACTGGCCGGGCTGGACCGCCTTCGAGATCGCCATCCAGAAGGGATGGTTCAAGGAGGCGGGCGTGGATGTCCAGTTCTCCTGGTTCGAATACGCACCCTCCATGGACGCATTCACGGCCGGCAAGGTGGACGCCGTGACCATCGCCTCCGGGGATGCGCTGGTGACCGGCGCGCAAGGCGGCAAGAGCGTGGCCGTCCTGGTCACCGACTATTCCAACGGCAACGACATGATCGTGGCCAAGCCCGGCATCAAGACCTTGAAGGATCTCAAGGGCAAAAAGGTGGGGATCGAGATCGGCCTGGTGGAACACCTGCTATTGACGAAGGGCTTGCAGACCCTGGGAATGAAGGAATCGGACGTGCAGTTGGTGGGAACACCCACCAACCAGACCGCCCAGGTCCTCGCCACTGGCGATGTCGCGGCCATCGGGGCTTGGCAACCCAACGCCGGGCAAGCGTTGAAGGCGCTCCCCGGGTCCAAGGCCATCTACACCAGCGCCGACCAGCCGGGACTCATCTACGACTTCCTCTCCGTCTCGCCGCAGAGCTTGGCGGAACGTCGCGACGATTGGGTGAAGGTGGTGAAGGTGTGGGACAAGATCCTCGCCTACATCGCGGACCCGGCCACGCGTGCCGACGCGATCAAGATCATGGCGGCCAGGGTGGGGGTGGCCCCCGAGGAATACGCCAAGTTCCTGGATGGCACCCGCTTCCTGAAACTCGAGGAATCGCGGTCGCGCTTCCAGGCGGGGACGGATCTCGCCAGCATCCCCTACTCCATGTCGGTGTCGGATACCTTCAATCTGGCCAACAAGGTCTACAAGGAGTCCCAAAAGTCATCCGCCTACCTGGACTCCACCTTGGAAATTGACGCCCTCAAGCCGTAGAAGTCCTCGCCGTCGCCTCGAAGGCAACGGCGAATCCAAGCATGGTCCCAAGGGACCCCGGGAGGGACGGCCCTCCCGGCTTCGCCAACGGACGGGACGACCCGTCCAGCTCCGCTTCCTGGGGCGCACACCATGCCCGATTCGAAGACACCCAAGCGGCGCAGTTCGCTGTGGAAGATCCAGGGGGACCTGGACGACCGCTCCCGGCGGATCCTGTGGGTGCTGTCCTTCGGAGTGCCTCTGCTCCTGTGGGCCATGATCAGCTACGTCCCGTGGATCTGGCACCCGTTGGTGGAGGTGCGCGACCCGGGCGACGTTTCCTGGTTCACGCCGGGACTGCGGGTGGAAAAGGACGGATTCGATCGGGCCAACTCCTTGGAAACGGCCCGTGGCCAAAAACCGGCAACAGGCGTCCCGGCCAATCCGGTCTTCCTTCCGGCACCCCATCAGGTGGCAGTGGCCCTGGTGACATCGTTCACCACCGCGCCCCGTCTGAAGGAGGAGCGTTGGCTCCACGAGGAGATGTGGCATTCCATCCAGATCATCTTCTGGGGATTCTTCCTGTCCAGCCTGGTCGGGGTGCCGCTGGGCATCCTCTGCGGCGCCATCCCCGCGGTCACCAGACTTTCGGAACCGTTCATCGAATTCTTCCGCTACCTTCCCGCACCCGCCTTCGGAGCCTTGTGCGTCGCGATCCTCGGGATCAACGACGCGCCCAAGATCGCGATCATCTTCATCGGGACCTTCTTCCAGCAAGTCCTCGTGATCGCCAACACCGTCCGGCGCGTGGAACCGTCCCTGGTGGAGGCCGCCCAGACCCTGGGCGCCAAGCCCCGACAGCTTCTCTGGCGGGTGGTGCTTCCGGCGTCCATCGCAGACATCTACACCGATCAGCGCGTGCTGCTGGGCTGGGCCTGGACCTATCTGATCGTGGCGGAACTCATCGGGACAAGTTCCGGCATCACCTACTTCATCAACCTCCAGGCCAAATACCGGCAGTACGACAACGTGATGGCGGCCATTCTGCTCATCGGGATCGTCGGGCTGGGAGGGGACCTGGTGTTCGCCTGGATCGGGCGGAGGCTCTTCCCCTGGCGCAAGGACGCCAAGCCGGGATTCTTCCGGCGCCGCAAGACAGCGGCGCTGGCGGCGGCTGCAGAGGAGGTGTTCGCGTGAGCGACGACCCGAGCTTCTCCAAGCCTCCCCTGCCCGACGACGCCTCCCGGGAACGCCTGGACCGCATGAAGGGTCGCGAATCCGTGCTGGAGGTTCGGGATCTGGGCAAGACCTTCGAGAGCGCGCAAGGCCCCGTGGAGGCCTTGCGGGGGGTGTCGTTTTCCGTCCACCGCCGGGAATTCCTTTGCGTGGTCGGAGCCTCGGGCTGCGGAAAATCCACCTTGATCCGGATCCTGGCGGGCCTGGAGGAGAAGACCTCGGGAGAGGTCCTGGTGGACGGGCATCCCGTGGACGGTCCTGGTCGGGACCGCGGAATGGTCTTCCAGGGGTACACCTTGTTCCCCTGGCTCACGGTGCTGCGCAACGTGGCCTTCGGCCTGGAGATGGGTGGATCGGGTCGCTCCACGGCCGAGACGGACGCCGGCGAATGGATCGAGCTGGTGGGCCTGAAGGGGTTCGAGGAGAAGTACCCGCACCAGCTTTCGGGGGGCATGAAGCAGCGGGTGGCCATCGCGAGGAGCCTCGCCGCCGGACCCCGGGTGCTTCTGATGGACGAACCCTTCGGCGCCCTGGACGCGCAGACCCGCTCGCAGATGCAGGCCCACCTCCTGCAGATCTGGAAGAACGTCGACATCACCATCGTGTTCATCACCCACGACCTGGACGAGGCCATCTTCCTCTCGGACCGGATCTTGGTCCTGGATCCCAGGCCGGGCCGCGTGCGAGAGCATATCGAAGTTCCGGTTCCGCGACCGCGTCTGTTCGCCCAAGTGCCCACCCCTGTGTTCCAGGGAACTCGCGCGCACCTGGATCACCTCATCCACCCACCCCTGCCGACCCCCAAGGTCGAGCGAATCCCCATGGTCCGGCTCACGGTGGTCGGCGACGAGGTCGAATGATGGAACATCTCTACACCGAAGAACTTCCCGGCGGAGCCGCCTGGTCCGGCGTGCTGCGGCGCGGCAGGGGTCTGCGCCTGGTGGATCCCGCAGGACGCGCCAACGTGGCCGCCACCTTCCTGCGCGCCGACGCCCCTTCGGAGCGGTACAACATGCCCGATACCCTGAAGTCGCAGTTCATCGCCCGGCTCGCGGCACCCTACGTGCTCTATTCCGACATGGGCCATGTCCTGGCCTCGATGGTGGAGGACAGCGTGGGCTGGCACGACGCCTTTTCCGGCCCCTCCGATGCGTCCACGGTCGAAAGCAGATTCGGTACCGGCACCTACCAGCGGCTGCGCAACGGCCGCCACACCAACGCCCGCGACCACCTGCTGGTGGAACTGGCCAAGTACGGACTTTCCGAGCGGGACCTTCCCTCGGTGGTGAATTTCTTCAGCAGGGTTTCCGTCGCCGACGACGGCACCCTCTCCTGGAGCCGGCAAGGGAAGGAAGGGCAATTCCTGACGCTGCGCTTCGAGATGGACGTTCTGGTGGCCCTTTCCGCCACGGCCCACCCCCTGGACCCGTCCACCGCGTGGGATCCGGCCGGTGTGCGCCTCGAGGTCCTGCGGCTGCCCGCCCCCGCCTTCGAGGACCCGAGCCGCCAGTGCTGCCCCTGCAACGTGCGCGGCTTCACGCTCACCGAACGTCTTTTCCTGTGAGGGCGAACATGACGACCCTGACCGAATCCGAGCTGGATCCCGCCGCCGCCGTCCTGGACCACGTGGTGGAATCCGGCGACCACTGGCTCCATCCCTTGTCCGCCGGACAGGTCCTGCGCATCGTCGACCTGGAAGGGAACCAGGCCGTGGACACGTTCTTCCTGGACGCCGCGGATCCCGCTGACCGCTACAGCGCGGAAACGACCATCCGGTCCCAGGGCAACCTGTACCTCTCCACTGGTTCCGTCCTGCGCTCCGTGCGCGGGAACGCGATGGCAACCATCGTCGCGGACACCTGCGGTCGGCACGACACCGTGGGCGGGGCCTGCGCCGCGGAGTCCAACCAGGTGCGCTACGCCATCGAGAAGCGTTCCATGCACAGCTGCCGCGACAGTTTCCTGCTCGCGCTTTCTCGCTTTGGCAGGGACCTTTCCAAGCGCGACATCGGGGCCAACGTCAACTTCTTCATGAACGTTCCGGTGACCCCCGGGGGCGCCTTGACCTTCGCCGACGGCATCTCCGGTTCCGGCAAATACGTGGAGCTGTGCGCCGAGCGCGACATTCTCGTGCTTGTCTCCAACTGCCCCCAGTTGAACAACCCCTGCAACGGATGGAACCCCACGCCGGTGCGGATGCTGGTGTGGGAAGCCTGACGGGGGGGACCGCATGTTCGAAAAGGTCCTGATCGCCAACCGGGGCGCCATCGCCTGTCGCGTCATCCGCACCCTGGACCGCCTGGGAATTTCGTCCGTGGCCGTCTATTCGGAGGCCGACCGGGACAGCCTCCACGTGGATGCCGCCACGGAATCGGTTCTCATCGGACCACCCCAGGCGGCCCTGTCCTACTTGGACGCTGGCAAGATCCTGGAAGTGGCCATTTCCACCGGTGCGCAAGCCATCCACCCAGGCTACGGATTCTTGTCGGAAAACGCCGCCTTCGCGGAAAGCTGCGAGGCTCGGGGGATCGTCTTCCTGGGTCCCACTCCGGAGCAGATGCGGGTCTTCGGCCTCAAGCACACGGCCCGGGAAAAGGCCCGGGAATGCGGCGTTCCGCTGCTTCCCGGCACCGGAATCCTTCCCGACCTGGGTACGGCCCTGGAGGAGGCGGATCGCATCGGTTATCCGGTGATGCTCAAGAGCACGGCCGGGGGTGGCGGCATCGGGATGCGGCGGTGCGGGTCCAACCAGGAACTGTCGGAAGCCTGGGAGTCGGTCTCGGCGCTGGCCCGGGCGAATTTCAAGGACGGCGGCCTGTACCTGGAGAAGCTCGTGGTCCGCGCCCGCCATGTGGAGGTGCAGATCTTCGGGGACGGCAAGGGCCAGGCAGTGGCCTTGGGCGAACGCGATTGCTCTGTGCAGCGGCGCAACCAGAAGGTGTTGGAAGAAACCCCCGCTCCGGGCCTATCCGACGAAACCCGTCATCTCTTGCACGAGGCAGCCATCCGTCTGGCGAGATCCGTTTCCTACCGCTCCGCCGGCACGGTGGAGTTCGTGCTAGATGCCGATTCGGGCAGATTCTGGTTCCTGGAAGTCAACACGCGCCTTCAGGTGGAGCACGGGGTCACCGAGGAGATCTTCGGTGTCGACCTCGTGGAGTGGATGGTGCAGTCGGGCTCCGGCGACCTGCCCCCCTTGAATTCCATCCTCCTCGCCTCGAGCGGACATTCCCTGCAGGCCCGCATCTACGCCGAGGATCCCTCCCGGAACTTCCAACCCTCCTCGGGTCGGCTGACCGAAGTCTCGTTCCCCGACTTTGCGCGTGTCGAGACCTGGGTTCGCACCGGAACGGAGGTGTCCCCCTGGTACGATCCGCTGCTCGCCAAGATCATCGTCCACGCACCCACCAGAAGCGAGGCCATCGACGCCATGGACAAGGCGCTTGCCCACACGCGTCTGGCAGGCATAACCACGAATCTCGGGTACCTGCGCCATATCCTGTGGTCGCATGGATTCCAATCCGGGAAGGTGTGGACCGGAATGCTCGCCGACCTCGCCTGGACCCCGACCACGGTGGAAGTCCTGGAAGGCGGTGCGCAAACCACCATCCAGGACTGGCCTGGGCGCTTGGGACTTTGGAACGTGGGGATCCCGCCGTCGGGACCCATGGACGCCCTCTCCTTCCGGTTGGGAAACCTGGCGCTGGGCAACCCCGAAGGGACCGCCGGACTCGAGTTCGTGCTCAAGGGCCCGACCCTGAAATCGAATCGCGACACCACCGCGGTCCTGACCGGTGGGGATTTCGGAGCCACGCTGGACGGAGTGGCCGTGGCGGCCTGGCGGCCCTTCTACTGGCCCGCGGAGTCCGTTCTCGAGATCCCCCGCGCCCGCCGTGGTTCGCGCGGATATCTGCTCGTCAAAGGGGGATTCGACGTTCCCGCGCATCTGGGCTCCAAATCCACCTTCACCCTCGGGCAATTCGGGGGTCACGGCGGCAGGGCTCTGCGAACCGGCGACCAGCTTCCCTTGGATGTCGATTCGACCGCTTCCGTGCAGATCGAATGCGACCTTCCAGCGGGCAAGGATATTCCCGATTCGTTGCGACCGGTGCTCGGCACGGAATGGACTCTGGGCGTGTTGCTGGGCCCCCACGCCGCCCCGGATTATTTCCTTCCAGAGGACATGGACGACCTGTTCGGGTCGCCCTACACCGTGCATTACAACTCGGATCGCACCGGGGTGCGCCTGGTGGGCCCGCGTCCGCGCTGGGCGCGCGAAGACGGGGGCGAAGCCGGCCTGCACCCTTCCAACCTCCACGACAACGCCTACGTGGTGGGCACGGTGGATTTCACCGGCGACACCCCCGTGATCCTGGGGCCGGACGGTCCCTCGCTGGGGGGCTTCGCCTGTCCGGTGACCCTCGCCCTCTCCGAACTCTGGAAGCTCGGGCAGCTTTCGGCGGGCGACACGGTTCGCTTCTCCCCGCTCTCCTGGGCCGACGCCCGCGAGGCGCACGATGCCCAGGAAAAGGCTCTGGCGGCGTTCGCTTCGGACGGTGCACCGATCCTGGATTGGACCTCGGAGCCGCGCGCCTTGCAAAACGACTGGCATCGTCTGTCCTCGGAGATCGTTCTCCACCGGACCGAGGGAAGGGGGGAAACCCCCGACCTGTGCGTGCGCCAGGACGGCGACGACGCGGTCCTCCTCGAGTTCGGGCCCATGGTCCTGGACTTGGAATTGCGTCTTCGCGTCCATGTGCTCCTGGAACGCTTCGACGCACTGGCCTTGCCGGGGATCCTGGACTGCACGCCGGGCATTCGCAGTCTCCAGGTCCGTTTCGATCCCTTGCGCCTCTCCAGGTCCGAGCTGTTGGACCGGATCCTGTCCTTGGAGGATTCCCTCCCGCCGGTGGGCGAGATCGAGATCCAAAACCGCGTGGTCCATCTGCCTCTCTCGTGGGACGACCCCCAAACCAGGCTCGCCATCGAGAAATACGCGGCCACGGTGCGACCCGACGCCCCTTGGTGCCCGTCCAACATCGAATTCATCCGGCGGATCAACGGCCTGGGGTCCTGGAAGGAGGTCCACGACATCGTGTTCGAGGCCCAATACCTGGTGTTGGGGCTGGGCGACGTGTACTTGGGCGCTCCGGTGGCCACGCCGCTGGATCCCCGGCATCGCCTGGTCACGACCAAGTACAACCCCGCGCGCACATGGACGCCGGAGAACGCGGTCGGAATCGGTGGTGCCTACCTGTGCGTCTACGGCATGGAAGGTCCCGGCGGCTACCAGTTCGTGGGTCGAACCGTCCAGATGTGGAACCGCTGGAACAAGACGGAGGCCTTTTCCAAACCTTGGCTTCTGCGCTTCTTCGACATCCTGCGCTTCCATCCGGTCTCGGCGCCGGAGCTGCTGGACTTGCGCGAGGACTTCCCGCGCGGGCGCTGGAGTCCGCGGATCGAGAACTCGGTGTTTCGCATGGAGGACTACAAAGCCTTCCTCTCGCGGAACGCGGAATCCATCGACGGATTCCGCCAGATGCAGCGCAAGGCCTTCCAGGAGGAGCGAAAGCGCTGGGCCGAGCAAGGGGTGCAGGTGGTTTCCAGCGCCGAATCCGGCGAGGCGGCTCCTTCCAGCGAGGTGCCCGCCGGCTGCGAAGCGGTGAAGGCGGACCTTCCCGGCTCGGTCTGGAAGGTTCTGCCCTTGGTCGGCACCCGCGTGGAGGAGGGGCAGATCGTGGCGCTCCTGGAGTCCATGAAGATGGAAAGCCCTGTCCGTTGCACCTCGACGGGAACGGTCGTGGAAATCCGTTGCTCGCCTGGCCAGGCGGTGGCCCCCGGACAGATCCTGTTGGTGGTGAGGGCATGAGCGGCCTCCGCGACTCCCTTCTATCGGCGCTGGAGAACGCGAAGTCCTCGTCCGACCCGGCGGTCTGGATCCACTTGTCGAGCGAAGAGGAAATCCTCCGGGAAGCGACGTCCGTGGAGGAGAGGCGAGCGCAGGGGGAGGAACTCCCCCTGGCGGGAATGCCATTCGGGGTGAAGGACAACATCGATGTCGTGGGTTGGCCCACCACCGCCGCCTGCCCGGACTTCGCGTATACGCCCAACCGGGACGCAACCAGCGTCCAGCGCCTTCGCCTCGCGGGAGCCGTCCCCTTGGGCAAGACGAACCTCGACCAATTCGCCACCGGCCTGGTGGGAACCCGCAGCCCCTACGGCGCGGTGCGCAACGTCTACTCCGATCGGCACATCTCCGGGGGTTCCAGCTCCGGGTCCGCCGCCGCGGTGGCCCTCGGCCACGTCCCTTTCGCACTGGGTACCGACACCGCCGGCTCGGGGCGCATACCCGCCGCTTTCGGAAACCTGGTGGGGCTCAAGCCCACGCGAGGCCTCTGGTCCGCGGCGGGGGTGGTGCCCGCGTGCCGCAGTCTGGACTGCGTCGGGGTCTTCACCCGGGGCATCTCCCTGGCCCGAACGGTGTGGCGATCGGTCGCCGGTCAGGACACTCTCGACCCCTTCTCCCGCCCCATGTCCACCTCCGTTCCCCGAGCCATTCCGAAGGCTTTCCGATTCGGCGTCCCCCGCGGAGGGGTCCCCTTCCTGAGCGAACAGTTGTGGACAAGATTGTGGACAGATTCTGTAACACGTCTGCAATCTCTGGGTGGAACGCCGGTCGAAATCGACTTCGCGCCCTTCCGTGAAACCGCGGCCCTCCTCGACGAAGGACCCTGGATCGCCGAGCGATGGGCCGATCTCGGCACCTTCGCGGCCTCGCACCCGGATTCGCTGCATCCTACCACTCGACTCGTCCTGGAACAAGGGAGGTCTCGTTCCGGCGCCGAAGTCTACGCCGCCCTGCACCGTTTGGAGGAACTTCGCCGCCTCGTGGAGGGGCAGTTTCGCGATGTCGAAATCCTGCTTCTGCCCACGGCAGGACGCCTTCCCACCATGGCCGAGGTCGAGGCCGACCCGCTCGGGGTCAACTCCGATCTCGGGAGAAGCACCAACTTCTGCAACCTTCTCGACCTGTCCGCCCTCGCCCTGCCTTCCGGATTCGACGGTCGCGGACTCCCGTTCGGCATCACTCTGTTCGCTCCGGCATTCCACGATCTCGCCTTGCTGGAACTGGGCGACCGCTGGACCGGTGTTCCCTCCCCACCCATCCTCGCGGATCCCGATCGCGTCCGCGTGGCCGTCGCGGGACTGCACCTTTCCGGCGAACCCCTCAACCACGAGTTGACCTCCAGGGGAGGTCGACTCGAGTCCACCGCGAGGACCTCCGCGGCCTACCGATGCCACCGGATCCGACGCGGCGATCGGCAGTTCCCCGGCCTCGTGCGCACCGGCGACGGAGCCCCCACCGAAGTGGAGATCTGGAGCCTCCCCGCCGAGGGAGCCGGCACGTTCCTGCGCGATTGCGTGCGTCCACCGCTCTGCTTGGGGACCTTGGAGCTGGAGGACGGGACCACGGCCACCGGATTCCTGTGCGAATCCTGGGCCGTGGAAGCGACGGAAGACATCACGGCCCGGGGTGGGTGGAGAGCGGCGAAAATCCCACGGACCTGACCGGCTTGTCCATTCCTGGGAAGCCCGCCGCGCCCAAGCTTGACGCCTCCGGACAGGTTCCGACCTCGCCGGAACGCCCGATGCGATGGTAGACTTCACGCTCGAGCACGGGTAATCCGGGAAAGGCAGCCATGTACGACCTGATGGGGAAGACCATCCTGATCACCGGGGCCTCCAGCGGAATCGGCGAGGCGATGGCCCGCCTGTTCGCCCGCGAGGGAGCGAGACTTCTGCTTTGCGCCCGTCGGCTGGAGCGGCTCCAGGCCTTGGCGGAGGAACTGCGCGCTTCCCACGATTCCGACATCCACACCTTCGCCCTGGACGTCCGCGACCGCAAGGCCGTCGAAACCATGCCGGAGTGCCTGCCCGGGAATTTCCGGGACATCGACGTCCTGGTGAACAACGCGGGCCTTTCGCGCGGCCTGGAACCCCTGCACAAGGGCGATCCGGACGACTGGGACGAGATGGTCCAGACCAACATCACGGGTCTGCTGCTCGTGACCCGACAGATCCTGCCCGGCATGGTGGAGCGCCGCACCGGCGACGTGGTCAACATCGGCTCCATCTCCGGCCACGAGGTCTATCCCAACGGTGCCGTGTACTGCGCCACCAAGCACGCCGTGGACGCCCTGACGCACGGTCTTCGACTGGACCTGGTGGCTTCCCCGGTGCGGGTGAGCCAGATCAGCCCGGGCATGGTGGACACCGAGTTCTCCCTGGTCCGGTTCCACGGCGAGCGCGAGCGCGCGGAATCCGTCTACGCGGGCCTGCACGCCCTCCAAGCCCAGGACGTCGCCGAGGCCGCGCTCTTCGTCCTCACCCGACCGCCCCATGTCGAGATCGGCGAGATCGTGCTTTGGCCCACCGCGCAGGCTTCCTCGACCCTGGCGCACCGCCGGACGGCCTCCGAGGAATCGACGCCTCCGAACGAATCGACCTGGCGGAACTTCTACGAGCTGAAGGATTGACCGGTCCCCTGGACCCCGCCGGGGCGTGAACGCGAACAGCATCGACGGCGACCCAGGGCATGGTCGATCGTCCGGGGAACCGAGAC
>CAYXXL010000058.1:0-12270 GCA_964469025.1 uncultured Fibrobacteria bacterium | reverse complement strand
CGACCGGAAGGTGGTTCTGGGCCTTTCTCCCTTCGCCCCTTTGGGCAAGGGCGCGGACTCCGTCTGGACCCTCACCATCATCGACGACAACGCTGTCCCCAAGGTGGTCATCACCTCGCCTCGGGACGGCCTGCGCACCAACAAGATCGTCCAGAACATCTGCTACACGGTGGACAGCGTGGCGCAGCCCTGCAAGGACTCCACACTGGTCCCCGGCTGGGACACGATCTCGCGATGCTACACCAACCGGTTCGGCAACACCGGATGCGATACGGTGCACGTGTGGGTGGATACCACCCCACCCGTCCTGCAGGTCTTCAAGATCATGGGTCCCAACACCCACGATCCTGCCCTGGACACGACCTGGTGGGGCAAGACGGCACGCACCCGGTTCGGGGTGGACACGGTCTGGTACTGGGTGCGCGACTCCATCGAAAACCCGAACCACACGTGGAGGGTACTGGTCGACACCCTGAGCATTCCCACCGACTTCAGCGGCGACGGCCTGGACCCGGTTCCGGCGCGTTACTGCGATTCCGTGGGGAATTGCGCCGAAGACACGGGCTGGATCAGTCTCAAGCAGTCCCCGCCCATCGTCAAGATCGCAACCCCGCCGGAGGGGAGCGTGGTCCAGATCGGGGAGATCGGGGTCGATTGGACCGTGGACAACGCCGGACCCCACCTGGAGTTCCAGGACACGCACGATGTCGGGAAACCCGGGGTGGACACCGTCGAACGCTGCTACACGGACGATGTGGGGAACTCGGCCTGCGACACACACCACATCCTGGCAAACCCCATCCAGGCACAGTCCGGATTCTACCTGGACACGAACGGAGACGGTCGGATCGACGCCCTGGTGGTGAACTTGAGTTCGCCCTGGAACCTGTCCATGCCCTCCTTCACCGCTCCCTTGGACTCCGCGCGGCGCACCGGACTGAAGCCGGATTCCGCCAGCCCCTTCTACAAAGGGCCTTCGCGGGGCGCCTTGGTGGTGGTCGGAAAGGATTCCGCGTGGGTGGCCCCCGGTTCCTTCGTCCTGGATTCCACCGGCAAGGTCGTTCGGGGACCGGACGGGTACCCGGTCACCTCCATACTCGGCGACACGGTGCTGGACGCCACGGGCCAGCCGCTGCGCGACAGCTTGGGCCGCATCCGCTACCGGGTTCCCGGTCCCGGGCAGGTGGACAGCACCCGGCTCCTGGTCCCCATCGTCCCCCCCTTCGCCTACGGGATCACCGGATTCCCGGTGCAGACCGGGATCATGCAGGAGACTTGGAGTTCCGGTCTTGGAACCGTGGTGTTCAAGGATTCCTTCCCGATTGTGGACAGCGTGCCGCCTGTCATCCAGTCCGCGACCATCCACCGGGTGGAGAACTACACGGATCCGGACACTCTGATCGTGGTTCCCTCCGAACCGCTGGACCTCTCCAAGGTCAACGATTGGCTTCAGGTGGGAATCTGCAAGAACGACTCGGCGACCTGCCCCGATTCGCTCCTCTCATGGCACACGGTTCCGGCGGACTCCGTCCACGCCATGGGTGATTCCGCCTGGTGGTTCCTCGTGCCTCCGGGCCAGCCCGGCTCGGTGCAACCGGGGTACAAGCTGCGCTTCCTGGCGGGCGTGACCGATTCCTTGGGAAACCAAGTGGATACGGCCAACCTCCATTGGGCGACGGTGGTCCAAGGGCCACCCCGACCTCCGCTCCTGCAGGTCTCCGAGCCCGGGAAGATCCCCTACATCGATGCCAACGAGCTGAATCGGCCTGGTCCCGGTGGAATCCTCCTCCAGGCCACCAACGGATCGCAGAACGCCGACTCCACGGATCTGCAGTGGTGGGATCCGAACAAGGGATACCTGACCAGTTCCGATCCCGAGGTCCAGGCCCTCTGCCCGGACGACGGGAAATATTGCAATGGCCCGAGCATGTACCTGAACTATCCGGTCCGCATGATCCTATACATCTACGACCACGAAGGCGTCTTCGTGATCTCCAAGACCGTGGACATCACGCAGGCCGACCTGGACGCGCTGAACGGGGACAAGATCGGGCGGGTGCGGATCTCCATCCAGTGGAACGGCCGGACGAGCACGGGCAAGGTGGTGGCGTCCGGGGTCTACCATTGGCGGGTCGTAAGCTATGTGCGCGTCCCGGGAAACCCGTTGCCCGTGCTGGACAGCAAGTTGTTCAACCTGGGAGTGGACGTGAAATAGACCTTGGCCCGAACCCGGCCCTGGGGATTATCGGAGAATGGGGGCCATGGGCATCGCGTGTCTCGTGCGAGCGTTGAAGGACCGGGCCACGGGCCCGTTTTGCGAAATGGCCGAACTTCGGCGGACGAGAAGCCAGTTCGAGCAGGTGTTCCGGAGGAATCCCACCGCGATGTCCCTCACCTCCCTGTCGGACAGGATCTTCCTCGATGCCAACCAGGCGTACTTGTCGATGTTCGGGTGGTCCAGGGAGGAGTTCGTGGGCAGGAGCAACGGCGACCTGCGCCTGTTCACGGACGAAGCGCAGCGAGGTGCGTTCTTCGAACGGATCCGGGAACGGGGATCCGTCCACGACTTCGAGATGGACATGGGTTGCAGGGACGGGCGTCCGTTGGTGGTCCTCGCGTCCAGCCGGATCGTCCACCTCCGGGGAAGGCCCGTCGTCCTCACCTCGATCGTGGACATCACCGACCGCAAGCGCATGGAGCGCGAGCTGAAGGAGGTCAACCGCCATCTGGAGGCGCAGACGGCCCGCGCCAACGCCATGGCCGCGCAGGCGGAGGAGGCGAACCGGGCCAAGAGCGCCTTCCTGGCCACCATGAGCCACGAGATCCGCACCCCCATGAACGGGATCATCGGGATGGCCGATCTGCTCCTGGGCATGTCGCTGACGGGCCAGCAGGAGCGCTACGCCAGGATCGTCAAGAGCAGCGGCGAATCCCTCCTGTCCCTGATCAACGACATCCTGGACTTCTCGAAGATCGAGGCCGGAAAGCTCCAGTTGGAGTGCATCGAGTTCGATCTCCGCGACGTCCTGGAGAGCTGCGCGGACGCCGCCGCGATCCAGGCCGGTGCCAAGGGGCTGTCCATGGACCGGTTCGTGGATCCGCGCATTCCGCAAGTGCTGCTGGGAGATCCCGTCCGTTTGCGCCAGATCCTGACAAACCTCGTCGGGAACGCGATCAAGTTCACGCCCGAAGGCGGCATCCGGGTCGTCTGCGACCTGCTTTCCGAGGAGGGGGACTCCTGCGTCGTCCATTTTTCCGTGGTGGACACGGGCATCGGAATCCCTCCGGACAAGCAGGGGCAGCTGTTCCAGAAATTCAGCCAGGTGGACACCTCCACCACCAGGGAGTACGGCGGCACCGGCCTCGGCCTCGCCATTTCCCGACAACTCGCCGAATTGATGGGCGGCGAGATCGGGGTGGACAGCGATGTCGGACTCGGGGCCACGTTCTGGTTTTCGGCGGTGTTCCGGACGCTGCGCGGGGAGGATTCCCCCCGCCGGATCGTTTCGGCGTCGCGCGAGCCGGATCCCTCCGCGGATCCATCGCGCCAGGACGCGTTGGGGGCCAGGTTGCTGCTCGTGGAAGACGTCGCCGTGAACCAGGAAGTCGCCGTCGGAATCCTGCGCAAGCTGGGATTCGATTCCGTGCGGGTCTGCGGAAACGGCAAGCTCGCGGTCCATGCCCTGGAGCGGGAGATGTTCGATCTGGTCCTGATGGACGTACAGATGCCGGAAATGGACGGCCTGGATGCAACCCGGATCATCCGGGACCGACGATCCGCCGTGCTGCAGCACTGGATTCCAGTGGTGGCCATGACCGCCAACGCGATGTCCGAGGATCGCGCCCGCTGCCTGGAAGCGGGGATGGACGACCACGTCCCGAAGCCGATCTCGCCCGGTTCCATGGCCCGGGTGCTCGACAAGTGGTTGGTCGGCGATCCGCCGGGATTCGAACTCCATGGGGTTCCTTCCCGTTCGCGCGGACGCGCGGTCGAACCGGCGGTCGCGAAGGTGTTCGACTACCCGAAGATGCTGGAGCGGGTGATGGGCGACGAGGATCTCGCCAAGGCGGTCATGGAAACGTTCCTGGAGGAGATGCCCGGGCTGGTGGATGCGCTGAGGCAAGGCGTGCGCGAAGGCGACATGGGAAGGATCCAGCTGTACGCGCATTCCATCAAGGGGTCGGCGGCGAACTTCGGCCTGGACGGATTCTGTGCGGCCGCCGGACGGATCGAAGCCGCGGCGAAGGCGAAGGATCCAGGTTCCGCCGCCGCGGGCCTCCCCGCGCTCGAGAAGGAGTTCGAATGCGCCTTTTCCGAGATCCGACGAGCGACCTCCTGACCAGGGTGCGTACTGGCTATTCCTTCGGCAGGAGCCACCAGAGCAGCAGGTACGCGACCACGACGGGAACCGTTGCCGCTCCGGTGAAGGCGAGGACGCCGGCGGCGACCCTCACCCACAGCGGGTCCATTCCCCACGACTCCGCCAGTCCTGCGCAGACTCCGGCGATCTTGCTGTCCTTCGACCTGTGCGGTGCGCTCATCGGACGAAGGTAGATCGTCTCCGTCTCGCCGCGAGCTCGATCGGGTCCGGCCACGAAACATCCGGATGGATCCGGACCGAGAATCCGGTCCGGTCGGGCGGCGGGATCCGCTGGGCGGTGCGCGTGCGCAGGAGGTCTTCCACCGAGGGAAAGTACTCCAGCGGCATGGGTCGTGGCAGGAGCGATGTCTCGAACGCGTGGGGTTCCAGCGTGGCGACGCCCACGGCGCCCGTGGCGTTGTGGCTCTCGGGGTAGGGCAGGACGAGTTCCTCCAGCCGGCGCGAAAGCAGTTCCGCGAACCGGGCGGCACCGGAGGCATCCGTGTGCGACAGGAGCAGGAGGAGTTCGTCCTGGTTCCCGCGACCGGCGAGATCCGATCCCCGGATGGAGCTGCGCAGCAGATGCCCCGCATGGTCCAGGGCGATGTCGGCATGCCGGGGATTGCGGGCGCGCAAGTCGCCCAATCCGTCGATGGACACCATCGCGAAACTGACCGCATGACCGAACCGGAAGGCCTGTCGGAGCTCCCGTACGGCGATTTCCCGCCAGAACCGACGGGATTGCAGTCCGGTCACCGGATCGAGCGTCGCTCCCTGCCGGACCAGGCAGCCGTTGGCGATCTGCAGCGCCAGGAAGGAAAGGATCTCGGCCCGGGGCGAATCCGGCAAGGGGGCGGGACGCACCAGCATGCATCCGAGCCAGCGACCGTCGGCGCGCAGGGGCACGACACCGATCCCGTGCGCCAAGATGGTGCTTTCCGTTCGCGGCGCGTTCGCCACGGCTCGGGCCAATTCGTGACCGATCTGCGACTCCAAACTGTCCTCTCGCGTCCAGATCCCCTTGGCTGCGGCCACTTGGAGGTCTTCCGGTCCCTCCGGCCCCTGGGGATCCCAGAAATCGGATTCCTCCTCCAACCGGGAAGGGGGCAGGCAGGTTGGCTGGAACGGTGCAAGCGCCACCAGGACGTCGTCCAGAGCCACCGTGTCGGCGGCCTCGGCGAGGATGGCTTCCATCTCCTTCTCCAAGGGCAGCCGCTCGTCGGGGCGGAGGCAACTGGAGATCACCTGCCGCAGACCTTTGCTGGACGCCTCCAACTGCCGCACCACCGCTCCGTGCCGGAGCGCCAACCCCACCCAGAGCAGCAACTCCTCCGGACCTCGGCTCTTGTCGCAGTAGCCTTGGATGTCCAGGCGGTCGATGAGGTCCCGGGCGGGGTTTTCGGAGGAGTAGCCCGTCAGCAGCACCACCTGCAAAGTGGGATCGCGCACCTGCAACAGGATGTCCGGGGCGGAGAGTCCGGGCATGAAGTAGTCCAGGAGAAGCAGGTCGACCTTTTCCGATTCCAGCACGGCGAGGCATTGGGCACCGTCCTGCGCGGTCAGGACCCGATGCCCCTCCCGCTCCAGGAGCGCCCGCGTGGACTCCAGGAATTCCGTCTGGTCGTCGGCGCAGAGGATGGTGCGTCCGCTGGGGGGGCGGTTTCCGGATGTCGGTCGTCGGGCCATCTCATTGCTCCTCGCGGGACAGCAGGGTGGAAGCGATGGGCGAATCCTGCGATGCCTCCCAAAGCTTCGGGTCGGGCCAGTCGGAGGTTTCGTCGAACTGGAAGCAATGCCCACCGCATTTCTTCGATGCGTACACCTTGCGGTCGGCACGGGAAAAGGTCATGTGGAGCACCTGCTGGAAGTACCCGTTGGGGATGGGGCGCGGAAGGGTGTTCATCTCGAAGGAATGGGGCAGAAGAGTGGACAGTCCGATGCTCGCGCGCAGGTCGTAGGATCCCATGGTGCCCTGCATGTCCTGGCGCTCCATCTCCCGCAGGACGCGGTTGCAGAACACCGTCGCGGCCTCCTGCGAGGTCCGCGGAAGCGCCGTGACGAACTCGTCCCCCCCGTACCTGCCCACCACGTCGGAGGAGCGGGAGGATGCGCGCAGGATCCGCCCCACGGTTTCCAGCGCCTTGTCGCCGGTGAGGTGCCCGTGGTGGTCGTTGATGCTCTTGAACCGGTCCAGGTCGAAGATGGCGAGGGTGATCGGATGGCGGAACCGGAAGGCGGTGCGGATCTCGCGCAGGGCCACCTGTTCCCAGAACTTCCGGGCATAGACCCCCGTCAGGGGATCCAGCGTGGCCATCTCGTAGAGCTGGGCGTTCTGCACGGCCACGGCGGCCTGGTTCGCGAACACGGTGAGCATCTCGATGTTTTCCGGCGCGATGCTCGGGACATCGTCGAGGTAGATCACCCCGATGGTCAGCGCCCCGATGCGCAGCGGGACGCTGGTGCTCCGCGAGGGCCGCAACAGGGCGCCCTCCTGGAGGGAAAGCCGCACCTGCTCGAGGGCGACTTCCCCCAGGGCGGCATCCACCCGCTCGTGCCCCTCGAAGCGGCCGATCCCCGCGTGGATGACCAGTTCCCGTTCCTCTTCCACCATGGCCAGGAAGGCGTCGGAAGCGCCGTCCTTGCGATCCGTGCCGGACTGGATGGCCACGAACGAGTGCACGGCCCCCACCAGGCCCGCGATCTGGTACAGGATGCCCTGCAGCAGTTCCTCTAGAGGTTGGATCCGGTGGAGGTCGGGGGTGACGTCCAGGATGTATCGCAATCCCCGGCGGCTCATGTCCAGGGTGCGGACCTGCTTGGCGAACTTCAGTCCCACGTCCACCCAGAGCAGCAGTTCTTCCGGCCCTTCGCTCTTGTCGCAATAGCCTTGGATGTCCAGGCGGGCCAGCATTTCCCTGGGAGGTCGCTCGCTCGCGTATCCCGTCTGGAGAACGATCTGGACGCGGGTGTTGAAGGTCCGCAGCTCGTTCACCACCTCTTCGCCGGTCATGCCGGGCATGAAGTAGTCCAGCAGCAGGAGCTCCACGTCCTCGCGCCGGAGGATGGCCAGCGCCCGGGGGCCGCTGTCGGCCACCAGGACGGTGTGGCCCTCGCGTTCGAGGAGCGCCAGGGTGGAATCCAGGATCTCCTGGCTGTCGTCCACCAGCAGGATGGTCCTTCCCGTGCCTTCGCGCCTCGCGGTCGTCTTTCGCGCCATGGTTCAACCCTCCTGGATCGCAGGCAGCCGGACGGCGAAGGTGGTGCCTTCGCCGATGCGGCTGTCCGCCTCGATGCGACCGCCGAAGTCGCCGTGCACGATGTCGTGGATGATGGTGAGCCCGAGGCCGGTTCCCTTGCCGACGGGCTTGGTGGTGAAGAGGGGGTCGAAGATGCGGCCGATGTCCTCCTCGGAGATCCCGGTCCCCTGGTCGGAAACCAGCACGCGGACCTCGGACGGATCGGCCAGGACGGAAATCGTCACGATTCCGCCGCCCCGCGGTTCCATGGCGTCGATGGCATTGGTCACGAGGTTGGTGACCACCTGCGCGAAGCGGTCGGGGATCCCCAGCACGGACGCCGGTCGCGACCGGAAGTCCAGGCGCACCTCGCACTTCGCGCTTCGCAGGGTGTGGGACAGCAGCAGGACCGCATCCTCCACCACCCGCACGAGGTCGAAGACCTGCTTGTCCTTGGCACCCATGTCCCGCGTCTGGCTCTTGATGGACCGGACGAATCCCGCCGCCTTTTCGCTGGCGCGGGAGACGATGTCCACGGTCTTCAGCATGTCGCGGGCGATCTCGCGGTGGTCCTTGTCCTCCACGCCCGGGTCGCCGATCGAGTCCCTGTACTCTTCCACGAGCTTCCTGAGTTCGTCCACCGATCCGCGCACGGCGGCGAGCGGGGTGTTCATCTCGTGGGCGATCCCGGCCGTGAGCTTGCCCAGGCTCGCCATCTTCTCCGAGTGGACCAGCTTGCCCTGGTTGCGCCGGAGGTTGTCCAGGGCCTCCTCCAGTTCGTGCGTGCGGGTGCGCACCTCGCGCGCCAGGCGCTCGCCCATCAGCGCCGCCGAGATCTGGGTCCTGAGCGCGTCCAGCAGCACCCCGCGGCGCGGCGCGAGTTCCATGAGGGCGAACCCGAGCGGAGTCTCCTCGAAGAACAACGGCTCCATGGCCAGGGCGGTGCGGACAGGTGACTCCCCGACCAGCGACCGCAGCAGGCCGCGGATCCGGACCGCGCGACCTTCGGGAGGAAGTTCGGCGCGCACCCCCCTGGCCCAGGAAAGGATGAGGCGGAAATTGTCATCGGATCCGCCGGGACGGTCGGCCCCCCCCTCGGGCTTCTCCCTCAGCAGGAGGTGGCAGCTCGAGAGCTGCAGCAGGGGGAGATCGGTGGCCAGGTTCCCGATCAGGTTCCCGACGTCGAAGCTCGTGATCAGGTGCCCGCCCGTCTCCTGGAGCTGGCGCGTCCAACGCTCGATCTGGAGCGATTTGTAGGCCGACCTCTGCACCACCCGCTCGTGCGCCAGCAGCCGCAGCTGGTGGAAGATCCCTTCCAGCGATGGCGTCTCCGACGAACCGGCGGGGAGAAAGGGAAGCGTCGCCTTGCGCAGACGCGAAACCAGGATCTGCCATCGTTCGGAATCGTCCGCGAGCCCCGCGCTCCCGTCCAGCAGGGCTTCGAACGAACGCAAGGAGGATTCTCCCCCGGTGTCGGCGCGGGCATCCGAGGAGATCGCCGCGACCAGGCCGGACAGGGCGGGGGATCGGGCGAGCGCGGCATCCATGGATTCCAGGGAAGACCGCACGGCGACCAGATGCTCTTCCGAGCCCAGCGACGGTCCGCGGGAAGTCCCGCCCCCGCGGGGCCGTCCTTCCTCGATGGAGAAGGAATGGCAGCCGCAGGAGCCGCGCGCGACCAGGGATGCGGCCTGCAGGGTGATGTGCGGGGCGGTCTTGCCGGCCATGAGATCCATCGCCAGCCGCATGCACATGCGCCCCTGCTCCACCACGGGCTGGCGCACCGAAGTGAGCGCGGGGGTGGAGAACATCGCGTCCTCGATGTCGTCGAAACCCGTCACGACCACGTCGTCCGGCACCCGCCGACCCGCCGCCTTCAAGGCTTCCATCGCCCCCAGGGCCATCTCGTCGTTGGCGGCGATCACGGCGTCGAAGGCAACTCCGCGCTCGAGCAGTTCTCCGATCCGCAACCGGCCCAGGCCGAAATCGAACTCCCCCGCCAGTTCCAGCGCGGGATCGGGTTCCAATCGGTGCCTCCCGAGCACGGCGTGGAACGCCTGCCTGCGCTCGATGGCCTCGGGGTTGCGCACCGGACCTCCCAGGAACACAGGCTTGCGGCGACCATGGTGCCCCACGACATGCTCCACCACCGATTCCATGCCCGCCGCGTTGTCCACCATCACGCAGGCCCAGCCGGGAATCTCCATCCCCGCGACCACGAGGGGCACTTCGGGAAGCTTCCGGAGGAATTCGACCACCTGGTCGGGCGACAACGAGTTGGCCACCGCGGGGGCCATCAGCACGAGCGCGTCCACGTCCTGGACGTCCACCAGCTGGAACGCCTGGTTGCGCATGCGCTTGACGAGGTCCGGGGATCCCACCTCCCCGCCATTGAAGCTGATCAGGTCGCACCCCGCCGCGGTGGCCTCCGCATCCAGCCCGAGCCAGTGGCCGTATTGGTAGGAACCCACCAGGTCGTTGACCAGCAATCCCACCACGGGGCGAGCGTCCATGCCTATTTCTCCGTGGCGGTGTGGATTCCGCACCATGGCGACGGGGGATCGTCCATGTAGGCGGTGCAACGCGCGGCGAAGACTTCGCTGGGGTTGGTCTTGGCCCCGGGCTCGCCCCGGTTCGGCTCCAGATCCACGCACGCCAGGAAGCCGTCGCGGGCGGTCCTGAAGTCGCCGGACTTGTAGGAGGCGCGGGCGTGGCCGAAGATCCGGACGCATTCCCTCCAGGTCCCCGGGGCGTTCTCCTCGAGTCCCAGGATCTCGTGGACGGCGACGGCTTCTTCCCGGCCCACCACGCGCAACAGGTCCAGTTCGCGGGAGAGGATCCCGCTTCCGGCGGCATCCAAGGTGGCCGAGGTGGTCAGGATCCAGACGCCGTAATGCTTGGATGCGCCCTCCAGGCGTGCTGCCAGGTTCACGTCGTCGCCCATCATGGTGTAGTTCATCCGCAGGTCAGACCCCATGTTGCCGGTGACGATCCGACCGGTGTGGACGCCGATGCGCATGCGCATCCGGTGCACGATCTCCGGCCATCTCGGTGCTTCATTCTCCCACTTATCCCGGAGCCGGGCCAGCCGCTCCTGCATGTCGATGGCGGCGAGCAAGGCCTGGCGGGGGTGGTCGGGCAGGGGAATGGGAGCGCCGAACATGGCGACGATGGCGTCCCCGATGTACTTGTCGAGGCAGCCTTGTCGTCGCGTCAGGATGTCCGTCATGGCCTTGAAGTACTCGTTGACCAGTTCCACCAGGTCGGGAGGGGAGAGGACCTCCGAGAAGGTGGAAAAGCCCTGGATGTCGCTGAAGAAGGCGGTGATCTCGCGCTCTTCCCCCCCCAGTCTGGGGAGCATCCCCGAGGACACCATCTGGTCGATCAGCTCGGGGCTGATGTAGGTGCTGAAGGAGGTGTGGAGAAACTTCCTCTGCCTCTCCTCCAGGACGTAGCGCACCACGAGGACGGCGACCAGGGCGAAGGGCATGGCGAGCATCGGACCGAATTGTTCGATCCAGATTCCGCGGTCGAATGCCATCGTGGAACCGACGAAGAATGCGGGGGCCAGGAGCAGGAGGGCGAAGATGGCCCATCCGGGCGGCAGCAGGATGGTGGCCAGGCCCATGACCAGGGCGGCGGCCAGGCCCAGAAGAAGATCCATCCACTCGGGAACGGGGGCCAAGGAATCTCCCCAGGCCAGGGCCAGGGCCTCGGTCGCCTGGAGGTTCACGCCGGGATGGTGGCGTTGGATGGGGACATCGATGAAATCCGCGAGGGCCGGCGCCGAGGACCCGAGGACGAAGATCCGTCCCGGGATCTGGGCGGGATCGTACCGACCTTCCAGCACGTCCAGGTAGCTCACGTGCCGGATCCACGCCTGGTCGGGTCCCCGGTTTTCCCACTGCGAGGGGGCCTGGAACGGGACATAGGCCGCGCCGTTCCCGTCCAGGGGAACGACGATGGGATCGCCCAGGGCCAGCGTGTCCCGCCGGCCCATGGATCCGACCCGTGCGGGATCCAGGGCCAGAAGCGCATCCAGGGAGCTTCCGCGCAAGCAGGGGATGGAAGATGCGAGCCGTCCGCGCACGGGATCCCACCAGACTTCGATCCAATTGGAAACGCGGACCTCGGAGTCCGCTGGAAATTCCCGCCACCCGTCGCGGGACAGGGCCAGCAACGGCTTCCGGAGCCGTTCCAGGGTCGCCGAATCCAGCGCCGGTCCCGCCTCGAACGAATCCCTCGCGATCCGTCGCGACAGGACGAGTCCGCCGGGCCCCATGGCGGCCGCGACGGAATCCGTCGGCATCGACCTGCCTGGAGCGGAGGGGACCCCGACGGGAAACGAGCTGTCGCGCATCAGGACGGCCAGGGCCCGGACGCGGGCGTCGTCCAGGCTGTCGGGATAGGCGAGGGCGACGCGGAGTCTGCCCGCCCGGTCCCGACTTATCCAAAGCTGGCGCGTCGGTTCGAACACCCCGGCGCGGATCCGCCGCATGCTGTCCAGCGCGGGCTTGGACGCGACGATGTCCCGGCACATGGGCCAGGTCAGTTCCGGTGCCGAGGTCTCGATTCCACCGGCGTCCTTCCAGATCCTGATCGGCACCCCCAGCAGCAGCCGGTTCCCCGCCAGACGGAAACCGTCCGCGGGACGTCCCAGCAGCAGCAAGGCG
>CAYXXL010000057.1:0-12274 GCA_964469025.1 uncultured Fibrobacteria bacterium | reverse complement strand
CTCCAACCAAGAAGGACCCATGAGCGACCAAAGTCAAACGATCCTCGAAGCCGATGGACGCAAGGATTCGGTGGAGCTTGAAAGCGTCACCATCCGCTTCGCCGGCGATTCGGGCGACGGGATGCAACTGACCGGAACGCAGTTCACCGATGCCGCGGCCCATTTGGGCAACGACCTGGCGACGCTGCCCGACTTCCCCGCGGAAATCCGCGCCCCCGCGGGAACCACCGCGGGCGTATCCGCTTTCCAGTTGCACTTCGCGAGCCGGGACATCAAGACCCCCGGCGACGACATCGACGTGCTGGTGGCCATGAACGCCGCCGCGCTGAAGACGAACATCGCCGACCTGAAGCAGGGCGGGATCCTGCTGGTGGACGAGGACGGGTTCCACGAAAAGGATCTGGAGAAGGCCGGCTACACTTCGAATCCGTTGGACGACGACAGGCTCAAGGCGTTCCGGGTGGTGAAGCTCGACATCTCGGCCAACACGGTGCGGGCCGTGGAACCTTCCGGCGTGAAGGGGAAGAACGCCGCCCGTTGCAAGAACTTCTACACCCTGGGCATGATGTATTGGCTCTACGACCGCAGCCCATCTCCCACCCAGGAATGGATCAAGCAGAAGTTCGGCAAGAAGCCGGAAATCGCGCAGGCCAACGAATTCGCGCTCCTGGCGGGCTACAACTACTGCGACACCGTCGAGCTCTTCAGCACCACCTACAAGGTGGGCAAGGCGCCCCAGGTGCCCGGCACCTACCGCCGCATCTCGGGAAACGAGGCCGCGGCCATGGGATTCGTGGCCGCCTCGGTGCAATCCGGCACGCCCCTGTTCCTGGGATCCTACCCCATCACTCCGGCCTCCGACATCCTGCAGGAGCTCGCGGCCCTCAAGCACTTCGGGGTGCGCACCTTCCAGGCCGAAGACGAGATCGCGGCCATCTGCGCCGCCATCGGAGCGGCCTTCGCGGGAAACCTGGCGCTCACCACCACGTCGGGACCCGGCCTTTGCCTGAAGTCCGAAGCCATCAACCTGGCCGTCATGGCGGAAATCCCCCTGGTGATCGTGGACGTGCAACGCGGCGGCCCTTCCACCGGGCTGCCCACCAAGACCGAGCAGTCCGACCTCCTGCAGGCCCTGTTCGGACGCAACGGCGATTCGCCGATTCCCGTCATCGCGGCCAAGACGCCCTCGGACTGCTTCTGGGCCGCCCTGGAAGCCGCCAAGGTCGCGGTGGAATACATGACGCCGGTCATCATGCTCTCCGACGGCTACATCGCCAACGGGGCCGAACCCTTCCGCATTCCGGAGATATCCGATCTTCCCAAGTTCGAGGTCCGCCACCCCACCGACCCCGCCACCTTCAAACCCTACCAGCGGAACCTGAACGGCGCCCGACCGTGGGCCATTCCCGGCACTCCGGGTCTGGAGCACCGCATCGGCGGACTGGAGAAGTCCAGCCCCTCCGGCAACATCTCCTACGACCCCGACAACCACCAGAAAATGACCTTGGAGCGCTACGAGAAGATCGAATCGGTGTCTTCGGTGGTCGGAAAGACCTTCGTGGAAGGATCGCCGGAAGGCGATCTGCTGGTCGTTTCCTGGGGCGGGACCTACGGATCGGTGTCGTCGGCCGTGGATCGCGTGCTGGCCGACGGCAAGCTCAAGGTGGGACATGTCCACCTGCGTTGGATCAATCCGCTTCCCATCGACCTGCAATCCGTTATCGGCAGGTACCGGAAGGTGCTGGTTCCCGAACTCAACGTGGGCCAGCTCCGGCTTTTCCTTTCGGGGAAGTTCGGCATCCCCATGCAGGGGCTCGGCAAGGTGGCCGGCAAACCCTTCAAGATCTCCGAACTCGTCACCGCCATCCAGAAGACCGTGGGGGCATAGAACCATGATCGAGACCAACCCGACCTTGCCGATCCTCACCAAGAAGGACTTCGTTTCCGACCAGCAGGTGAAGTGGTGTCCCGGATGCGGGGACTATTCCATCCTGGCCGCGTTGCAGACCGTGCTCCCCAGGCAGGGCATCGCCCGCGAGAACTTCGCCATCATCTCCGGCATCGGGTGCAGCTCGCGCTTTCCCTACTACATGGACACCTACGGGTTCCACACCATCCACGGCCGCGCCTTGGCCGTCGCGACGGGCGTGAAGGCCGCGAATCCAGGTCTTCAGGTTTGGGTGATCACCGGGGACGGAGACGGATTGTCCATAGGAGGGAACCACCTGCTCCACGCGCTCCGCCGCAACGTGGACCTGAAGGTGATCCTCTTCAACAACGAGATCTACGGACTGACCAAGGGCCAGTTCTCTCCCACCTCCGCCTTGGGCATCAAGACCAAGACCAGCCCCATGGGCAGCATCGACCAGCCCCTCTCTCCGCTGTCCGTGGCGCTGTCGGCGGGGGTCGGGTTCGCGGCCCGCACCGTGGACAACGACATGAAGCATCTCACCTCGGTGCTGGAAGCGGCGGCCAAGTTCAAGGGCACGGCCTTCGTGGAAGTGCTCCAGAACTGCGTCATCTTCAACGACGGCGTGTACGATCCGTTCTACGCCCCGGACACGCGCAAGATCAACGCGCTCTACCTGGAGGACGGGAAGCCGCTGACCTGGGCGAACGACACCAAGGGCCTCTTCGCCGAGGGATTCTCCATCGACGCGCGCGACGTGACGGATTCCGACCGTTCGCGGGTGGTCGTG
This sequence comes from uncultured Fibrobacteria bacterium, assembly GCA_964469025.1. Lineage (GTDB taxonomy): Bacteria > Fibrobacterota > Fibrobacteria > UBA5070 > UBA5070 > UBA5070. The sequence goes on along the minus strand of CAYXXL010000057.1, from coordinate 9,575 downwards.
CATGACGCGAAGGAGGAATCGGGTACGCTGGCATGGACCCTCTCCCGGTTCGCCTTTCCCGACAGACCCGTTCCCCTGGGCGTGTTCCGCTCCGTGGAACGCCCCACCTACGACGAACTGATGGACGGCCAGATCCGGGCCGCGCAGGCGGCCAAGGGAACCGGCGATCTCGCGAAGCTGCTCAACTCCGGCTTCACCTGGAAGGTCTGACCGCCCTTCGGCCTAGGCTTGGACGATTTCGCCCGAGAGGGTTTCGGGAGCGGCCATGCTCTCCCTGAATTCCAGGGAGCCGGATCTGTAGAGGGCGAACCAGATCGAGCCGATCAGGAAGAAGGAGGGGATGCGGATCCAGCTCCCCACCATCCACATGGAAGCCAACGAAGCCGCGGCCAGGAGCAACGCGAATCCGGCCGAGCTCCGGAGGTAGTCCAGCCGCCACAGGCCGACCTCGCCGGCCAGTCGCGAGAGGAAGATCTGGCAGAGGATGCCCTGGACCAGGAACGAAACGCCCAGGGCCAGCACGCCACCGAAGGTTCCCCACATGGGGATCCACCACAGGTTGCAGCCGATGTTGACCGCGAACCCGGCGAGTTGGGCCACGCCCCAGGTGCGGCTGCGCCCCAGCCCCTGCAGCATGAGACCGCTGAGGTCCCCGTGGACGTTCAGGTAGGTGAAGGAGGTCAACACGACCAGCGAGAAGTACCCGTCGCGGTATTCCGGCGCCAGGAAGGTCAGGAAATCCTTCCCCCAGAAGACCACCATCAGGAAGGCGAACCCCAGGAGGTTGCCCACCGCCCATGCCGAGTAGTTGAAGCGGAGCCGCAGAAGCGGCGTGAGGCGGTTGGCTCCCACCCGGGAGAAGGCAGCGAGCAGCAGTCCTTCGAAGGACTGCCGGATGGCCTGGAGGCTCTTGCCCAGGGTCATGACCAGGTTGTAGACCTCCACCGCGCGGATGCCGGAGATCCTGCCCAGGAGCACCAGGTCGAACCGGGCCACCACTCCCGAAAGCAGGTCGGAACCGAGGATGGGCATCCCGTAGGAAAGGAGCTGTCTGGATGGTCGGCCGGGGAGCACGGTCAGGTGGTCTTGGCCGTGCCGGTCCAGGAAGGCCCACACCGCGACCACCGCGTTGGCGGCATTCCCGCACAGGAAGCAGGCCGAAAGACGCCAGGAGAGTCCCAGCCAGCGGCTCAGCAAGGCGCCGCCGAACATGAAAAGGGGGATTGCGAAGTTGTTGCCCACGATCCGGGCCAGCATCTCCTTGCGGTTCAGGTTGGCCTGGTAGAGGAAATCGGCGATGGCGAGGAGCGGAATCGACGAAGCGATGCACCAGTTGTCCACTGCGGAGAGCTCCAGTCCGCGCACGCGCCCGATGGCCGTCCCGGCCAAAAAGAGGTAGGACGCGCCTCCGAGCGTGGATGTGCCCGCGATCACCCAGATGGAGGAACCCAGATCCCTCCGGTACTGCTCGGAGTCGGTCCGTCCATGCCACCAGACGATTCCCCTGTCCAGTCCGAGCAGGCTCAGGCGGAACAGGAGGTAGGCGAAGGACTCGGCGAATCGGAAGGAACCCCAGGCACCGCCCGCGTAGATGCTCGCGCAGGCGAGGATGAGCAGGGCTTCGACAGGGCGAGACAGATTGTCGAGGACGACCATGGGCAGTCCCCACCGGACATCCAGATTCTTCTGCTCCTCTTGCTCCATCGGATCCTTCCCGCAAACGCAGATCCCTTCACATCCACGTGAGGTCCCAGGCCGTTCCAACCGTCCAGACGGTAAAGTAGACGTTTGAAAACCTGATTCATTGCTCCTTCGAACATCTGAATCTACCAACTGGAAAGTTGCAAAGATCGGGACGGGACCGGGGCCGTGCGCGAGCGGACTCCGGGCAGTACGGAAGACGGGCGGTTCTGCGACTTCCCCGGGGGGTCAGGACTGCGTGTCGATTTCATCCCGGATGGAATCCCATCCCTCGCGCATCTTCCGGACCAACTTGGACAATTCCCGACCCGGCAGGGCTGCCTGGGCCCCGGACTCGAGCTCCATGGCCAGATCCGCGAGCATCTCGAAACCCAGATTGAGCGCCGTTCCCTTCAGGCCGTGCGCGACCTTGGACAAGGCCACCCGATCGGATCCGTCGGCCAGCCGCCCGAGGGTCGCCAGCGTTCCAGGAATTTCCTCGACCGCGAGGGCCACCAGGGTCCCGATGAAATCCTCGTCCAGACCTGTCCGGGCCAGGAGTTCGCCGCGGTTGAAATGGCGCCTGGCGCGATCGGGTGCCGGGGGGGCGATCCCGGTCGGGTCCGCGACGCACAGCCATCTGCCGAGCACCGACCGCAGGGGTTTGACCTCGATGGGCTTGGTCAGGTATGCATCCATCCCCGCCGCGAGTCCGCGCTCGCGCTCCCCGGCGATGGTGCTCGCCGTCAGGGCGACGATGGGGACATCCCTCCCCTTGGCCGAAGATCGGATGGCGCGAGTCGCGTCGTATCCGTCCATCACGGGCATCTGGATGTCCATCAGGACCAGGTCCACCGGGTGCGAACCGAACAGGCCCACGGCCTCCTCGCCATTGCGTGCCTCCAGGACCGCGCAGCCGGGAACCAACTTGGCCAGCAGAGCCTTGACCAAGGACATGTTCATGGAAATGTCCTCCGCCACCAGGATGGAAGGGTTTTCCGGGACGGACTTCGGGGCCGACTCCGTTCCAATTTCCTCGCCGGGGAGGTCCGACGGGGTCGGATCGGACGCTGGAGAAAGGGCGGGGACTTCCGCTTCCAGACCGAAGGAGAACGTGCTTCCTTCCCCCAAGGCGCTGCGCAGGGTGATGGAGGTTCCCAACAGCCTTGCCAGACGCCCGGAAATGGCCAACCCAAGGCCGGTTCCACCGTGCTCGCGCGTGATGCACGTGTCCGCCTGGGCGAAGGCGTGGAACAACTTGGCTTGGTTTTCGGGAGAAATCCCTATCCCGGTGTCGGCGACGGCGAAGTGGAACACGCCTGCCGCTCGCGCACCCGGCGACGGATTCCAGGAGAGGGACAATTCGACGGATCCCCGAGGGGTGAACTTGATCGCGTTTCCCAGAAGGTTGATGAGGATCTGCCCCAGCCGCACCGGATCGGTGAGGATCTTCCCCGGCAGTTCCCGGTGGATGCGCAGGCGCAACTCGAGTCCCTTCTGGTCGGCCTGGAACCGCACGGTGTCCAGGACGCGGGAGGCCAGTTCCCGAATGTCGGTGGACACCGATTCGATCTCCATCTTCCCCGCCTCGATCTTGGAAAAGTCCAGGATGTCGTTGAGCAGCGCCAGCAGGGAATGGGACGACGTGCGGGCGTTGTGGAGGTACTCCGTCTGTTCCAGGGAAAGCGGCGTGTCTTCCAGGAGGGAGAGGAAACCGATGGCCCCGTTCAGCGGAGTCCGGATCTCGTGGCTCATGTTGGCGAGGAATTCCGACTTGGCCCTGCTTCCGCGCTCCGCCTGGATCCTGGCGTCCCGGAGAACGGTGACGTCGATGCTGTACTCGACCACGGCCGCGACCTTCCCGTCGGGACCCAGCATCGGATTCAGGACGGAGCGCAGGGCCATCCCCGTCGCCTTCTCGCGATCGTCGCCGGGCTCGGTGGACACCTCCAGACTATCGCCGGTCTCGACCACGCGTTCCATCCTGCACCATGGGCACGGGGATTCGAGTCCCTGCAGGATCCGGTGGCACTTCATCCCGACGACCTCGGACGGATCTCGGAAGGGGGCTTTCGCCAACTGCAGGTTCGCCTTGTTGACCAGCACGATCCTGTATTCGGTGTCGACCACCAAAAGGGTTCCGGGAAGGGTCTCGAGGATGGTCCGCACCAGTTCGCCGTTGGCCTCCAAGCGCCTTTCCATCTCCATGTGCCTGGTGATGTCCGAGAAGGTGGAGACGACGCCGATCGGATTCCCCTTGCCCGCCTGGAACCGCGGATAGGCGCTGATCAGGACCCACTTCGTCTTCTCGCCGCCCGGGGCGCGGACGCCCAGCACGACATCGTTGACGGGCTTGCCGGTCCGCAGCGCGATGGACGCCGGACATTCGTCGGGCGGGATGGGCCCACCCCCCTTGTCCACGGAGTACCACAGCGGATCGAACTCCGGACCCGACCGGAGCTGCTCCAGCGAACTGGACAGAATCCGGCATGCCGCGGGATTCGCGTTGACGATCGCGCCGTCGACGGAACGGAAAAGCACGCCTTGGGCCATGGTCTGGAACAGGCTGCGGAAATATTCCTCGCTCTCCCGCAGCGCGGTCTCGGCGCGGACCCTGTCGGTCACGTCCTGGACGATGGAGTACAGGAGCTTCCTGCCCCGGATCACGATGGGGCCGGAATTGACCTCGACCTCCTTGATCTGCCCGTTCGCGAGCCAATGCCGGAAACGATTCAGGTGGCTGGTACCGGAGCATGCCTGGGCCATCTTGTCCAGGATCTCCACCCGGCTCAATGTGTTGACCCGATCGATGTTCAGGGTCTTCATCGCGTCGCGGCTCCACCCGTAGAAGCCCGCGGCCGCGGGATTGGCGTCGACGATCTCGCCGGTCTCGGGATCGATCACGAGCACGATCAGATGCGCGCTCTGGAACAGGATGCGGAAGACGGAGTCCCGTTCGGTCCGGGCCTCCTCGATTTCGCGCTTGTCGCCGAGATCCGTGAAGATGGTCGTGAAGTGGCGCGGCTCCGAGGAGAACGCGTGGACCTGGTACCAGCGCCCGAGGGCGCGGGAATACTGCTCGAAATGGCTTTCGCCCCCGTGCAGCGCGATCTCGCCGTATCGCGCCACCCAATCGAATTCGTTTTCGCCGAATCCCTGGATCACCTCGGTGACGCGCCGATGGAGCGCGCTCTGGGCGGAAATCCCCGTCAGTTCCTCGAAGGCCGGGTTCATCTCCAGGAATTCGTAGTCCACGGGCTTTCCATGGATGTCCGTGACGATCCGATGGTGGGCGTAGGCCGCGGGAGAACGAAGGACCAGGTTCCGGTAGAAATCCTCGAGCATGGACCCCCCGCGCGATAGGGTAAAGGATGATCAACGGATCCTATCATAGGATGATGGCTCCGGGCAAGCGCGATGTGGACGGGAGCCTCTCCTTGCGCGCCCGGATTCACCCCGCGCCTTCTCGAGGAAAGACGCGGGGATGCCGGTCAGAATCCAGCGGTCACCAAGGTCTGCGATGAAGCTCCGGCCACCAGACGCTCCACTTGCACGCCGCGCGAGCCGGACACGGCCACCGTGTGCTCGCCGACGGGAAGCGATCCCAGGTCGCGGCTTTCCAGAACGCGACCCGAGAGGTCCAGGACATCGAGTCGAGCCCCGCCCGCGGCGACCATGCGGAAGGACAGAAAGTTTCCGGAACGGCGCAGACCCAGCCCGAAGCTGGAGGAGGCGCGTTCGGCGATTCCGGCGAGCGAAGAGGAAGGCACGAAGACCACGCCGCGAAGGGCCTGTCCGAATGGGGCGGTCTTCAGGACCTTGAACGATTCGGAGGCCGGAAGAGCGCGGGAAGCCAGGCTGTCGGTGACGACCACGAGCTGGTTGGGGTCGGCACCCTGGTCCGTCTCGAGGCTCACGGTGGAAGTCACCGCCCAGACGGTGACGGTGCCGTCGCCGTTGAGACGGCTCGAGAGGGTGCGCAGGCCGTCGTTGGCGGGCAGGATCGAATCCGCCATGCCCGGCACCGCGTATTTGGTGCCCAGGTTCAGGCCGCTCTTCAGGGTGTAGACGTTGTGCCAGGCGCTGTCCGTCTCCAGCACCCATTTCTCCAAGCCGGATTGGGCGTTGGTGGCGGCGAGCGCGATGCTGCCGTCGCCTTCGTCGGCCACGTACAGGATGCTGTCGGATGCGAAGCACAATCCGAAGGGGTTGTAGATCACGCCGGTCGTGCTCTTGGCGAGGTTCGTGGAAAATCCCTTGGGGATGGTGAACACCGTGCTGGAGGCCGTCCCCGCGGTCGGAAGGATTCCCTGGGCGCCCACCTGGTACACGGTGTTTATGCCGTTCCCTCCCGATCCCTTGGCCACGTAGAGCGTGCCGCGGTGGATGGCCAGGGACCGGAAATTGTCATCCTTGCCCGACTTGTCGGCGGTCAGCGCCAACGATGCCACCGAGAATCCGTACTGGAAGCCGTTGGCCGCGCCGGGCGTTCCGTTCAGCTGTCCCACCACCTGCGTCTCGGGACCCGCGCCGGGAACCACCACCTGCACGCCGGTGTTGGAAACCACCGACACGGGCTCCGGGCTGCTGCCGTTGCCGGCGTTGCCCACGAGGAAGTACTGGTTCCCGGTCGCGTCCAGGATGGCCGCGCGGCCGTTGTTGCCGCTGTAGGTGTTCACCGGGGTCACCATCACCGAATCGTCCGGACCCGCCGCCGAGATCCGGAGCACGGCCCGGGGGTAGCTCAGCTTCACGGGGTTGGTCGTGTCCACATGGTTCGGGGTGTTGGAGTTGGAGACGTCCAACGCGTTGACGGGGGCCTCGTATCCCATGAAGGTCACGCTGTTCCCGTCCGTGGAGAGGTTCAACGCCAGTTCCGACTTGGAGGGGAAACTTGTGACCGCCTTGGAAGTCGGTACGGCGAAGGTGTCCAGCAGGACAAGGCCGTCCCCCGTCACCGCCTCCCGGTCCAGGACGATGGGGGAGGTCACCCCGAAGCTCCCGTCCAACGCCTCGTTGGCCCACACGCCGGGATAGCTGCCGTTGGCGACCGCGAGATTGCCCGCGCCGCCGGGCAGGGTGTCGCCCACGCGGACGGTGGTCGAATCTCCCGAGTAGATCGTGCGGCTCACCAGGAGCTCGCCGCCGGCGGTCGGGGGCGCCGCCGCGAACGATGCGACGGAAAGCGTCAAAGCTCCCGCGACGGTGGATGGTCTGGCAAGCTGCATGGAAGTTCCTTCGGATCGTTGGTGGCTGATGAACACGGCTCCGAGGAACGAAGCGTTGCCCGTGTTTCACCCGCGTTCCAGAGCCCACCGAGGATTGTGGCAGTGGTGGAGGCGATGGTCAGATGTTGTCCGCGACTGGCTGGGCGTCGGGGGCCGAAGTCGGCGAGTCCGCATCGCGAGCAGTCTCGGCAACGCGCGGGGCCGGATGGTCCGGAAGGGCCAGGACTTGCCGGTCGTCGAAGCTGAGGCGCAAGCGCGGCGAAGGAACGCGTCGGTCTTGCTCTCCCGGCATCCAGGACGTACTGTAGGACGAATGATTTCCGGATCCAGCCATATTTCCGCAGGCCTGGGCAGGCGCATGCGGGGAAAATGGGGAAGGGAACGGTCGCCGTGGAGGTGACATCCCGTCCGACCATCCTGCCCCGCTCCTTCTACGAACGGCGGGCCGACCTCGTGGCTCCGGACCTTCTGGGTCGGATCTTGTCCGTGCGCGCGGGCCGTGGAAGGGTGCGTGGACGCATCGTCGAGACCGAGGCCTACGTGGGAATCCACGATTTGGCCTGCCACGCCTCCAAGGGTCGTACGGCCCGCACCGCCACGATGTTCGGACCTCCGGGCAGGACCTACGTCTATCTGGTCTACGGCATGCACCACATGCTCAACCTGGTGACGGCAGCCGAGGGAGACCCGCAGGCGGTCCTGATCCGCGCCCTGGAACCGTTGGAGCAGGAATCGGGAACGCCATTTCGCGGCCCCGGCGTGCTCTGCAAGAGCCTGGGGATCGACCGCTCCGACGACGGCTCCGACCTCTGCGGCGCGGGGAGGATCCGCGTGGAGGAAGGATTCCCCGTCCCCGCGGAGGAGATCCTCGCCAGGCCCCGGATCGGGGTCGACTACGCGAAGGAATGGAAGGACGCGCCCCTGCGCTTTTGCGTGCGAGGCAACCGGCACGTGTCCGGGCCGGGGGGAGCGGAACGCACCCGCCGGAGATGAAAGGGCGGATCCGGTCGGGATCCCGGCTCACCGGAGACTACGCGGGAAACAGTACCCCCGCGAAGAAGGAAACCAGGTTCGCCAAGAAGGAAATCGCCAGTGCTCGACGCGGGGTCGTGCCGGAGAGGAGCGCGATGAGTACTGCTTCCACCAGAACCACGGTCGGTTCCCCGAAGACGGTGAACAGGCGCAGGCCTATCGGTCCGATTTTTGACACATCGGAAGCGACGACGGCTTGCAACGTGTCGAACAGTTTTTGCTTCCCCGTCCCGAGGATCCCGGCCAGCGGATCGTGGGCACCCAGCTTGTTCAGGTCGTCCCGAACGATGTTTCGGGGAAACCCGTCCGTGATCTGCTCCGGGTCCTGCCGGAACTTCTGGAACAGGTCCCCCACATGCTCCGGGTCGATCTGGTGGGCGATGCCGACATCCGTGTTGATCGAAACACCTTCGGCCGTTTGGAAAGTGAACGACTCGTCGACGGCTTTCCCCTCGTTCGAGGATTCGGTCCAGGTGTACTGCTGCTGGAAGGTGGGAAACAGCGCCAAGTCCTCGTTCCAGCCAATCCAATAACGACCGACGCCGAGGACTTCATGATCCACGCCCTTGCTTCCGCCGAGCTTGTAGATCTTGACTCCGACACTCCCCGCCGGAACGTCCTGCCAACATCCCGTCAAGGTCCCCATGACTCCGAAGGCCAGCAACAGGCCGAGGATTCTCCGTTTCATTCCGATTCTACCCGACTTGCTTCGAGAACCTCCCGGTGGAACCCCTCCAAATAGATCTCGGAGAGATCGGCCTCCAGCAGGCTGGAATGGCAATGCCCCCACTCCGCGAACGTGGAGAGCCAGGCCTGCGCGTCGCCAAGACGCGGAACGTTGGTGTGGTCGCCCCAGAAGCGCAGGAATCGGTGGTCGCCGACGCGGCGACGGAAACCGGCATCCAGGTCTCCGCGCAGGTCGGAGAACAGCAGGTCGCGCACCGAGTTCACGTAGATGTCGGAGGCCAGCCAATCGGCGACCTGCGGAAGGTTCTCGTCCGCGGAGAGGAACCGGCCCGCACGGTCCAGGGCGCGCAGCAGGCCCGCGTGTTCCTCTCGGTGCTGTCGGTGCCACTGCAGGCGCACGGCCAGGGCCTTCTCCGCCCGGTCGGGCAAAAGGTCGGATCCCAGGGCGGCCACCGCGCCCAGCTTGGAACTGGTGGCGCGCTGGTTCCACGGCTCCCCGGCACAGAAGGCCTCCATGAGCCCGTCGCGCAGCCGCCCCACCATCTCCTGGGGCGGCACCACGACCCACTGGGCCACCTGGTCCGGATCCAATTCCTGTTGGCGCAGCCATTCCCGCAGGTGGTACTCGTGCGGGGAGAAGCGGTGGATCACCCCCAGGCGCAGAGGCACCGGGATTCCACCGTTGCTGATCCCCTCGGCCAATCCTCCCTGGCACTTCTTCCAGAAGGCGTTGGATGCGGTGATGGCGTTCCCGCCGCGGCACAGGATCCAAGCCGTGCAGAGCGGTGCGGGCGTTTCGGACAGGGCCAGAGCGGCGCGCAGGGGCAAGGTCGCGAGCACGTGGCTCGCCTGCAGGGATCCGTCGGTCAGGCGGCGCTCGGCTTGTTCCCAGGAAGTCTGGCTTTCCAGCTCCACTTCGAGTCCCTGTTCCCGGAAGAACCCGGCCTC
>CAYXXL010000056.1:0-12358 GCA_964469025.1 uncultured Fibrobacteria bacterium | reverse complement strand
AGCCAGGGATCGGGTTCCGTGAGCAATTCCCGGAGTCCGCCCAGCCAGTCCGGATCCAGGCGGAGGAACTCGCGGACGCGCGCGTCGCCGAGCAGGGATCGGAAATGGTCGGCCCAGACATGCCCCGTGGGCGTCCAACCCGTGCGCCATCCTTCGGCGATCCACCTTCCCTGACGTTCCAGGTCCAAAAGGTCGAAGCCGACCGTCGGAAGGCCATCCATGGTCTCGCCCGGAAACAAGCCTTGGTCGAACGCCGCGATGGCCGCATGGACCCCGGTTTCCACGAGCGGTTCGGGCTCGCCCCCGGCGTCGATGGACGCCTCCAACTCCAAGGTCTCCACCTGCGGTGCGGGAGCGGGGTCCGGAGGCGAAGAATCTTGCCGCCGGGATTCGGGAAGAATCCTCTCGATCTCCCGATGGAAGGTCTCGTGCACCGCCAAGGCCACATCTTCCTTCCAGCTTTCCTGGGCGCGGGCGAGCTCCAGCAAAGCCCTCTCGCAGGCGGCGATCCGACCGGTGCGATCCGACAGGCCGGTCCGATCCACCAAACTGCGTCCGGTCTCCCAGACCCAATGGCGGGGATCCTCCCGCGGTCCGAGCCCGGGAAACAGGGACTGTCCCGGACTTTCTGCCAGAGCGCGAACCCATGAATCCAGGGCCGGCCCCAGGGGAGACCCCGTTTGCAGCACCGCCGAACGAAGGTCCTTGAGCGTGGGTTCCGAACCGCGTGCGCGGAGGTACACCGCGGTCGAGCCGAAGAGGAGGTCCAGACACCGGACGGGACGGGAACTGGTCTTGCGGAACTCGAAATTGAACTGGTCGCACCGCACGGCCAGGATCAGGGCGAATTCCCAGACCGGGCGGTCGATGGTCTTGGGATGTTCCAGGAAGGGACGACCGGTGCGCACCCCCAGGACGCGCAGGAGGTCGGCGAAGCCCCTGCGGCGCAGGGGTTCCGGGTCCTCGACCAGGGACTGGAGGATTTCGTGCGCGTTCGCCACCGAGCGCAGCAGCATCAGTCCGGAGGAGCTGGACAGTCTTCGGCGCACCAGGGACCACAGGCGGGCCTCGGCCCAGGTGTACTGACCCGCTTCCTGTTCGCGCAGGTCGCAGGCGAAGCGCAGCAACCCCAGGAATTCCCCCGATCGGGCCCCGGGTTCGTGCGACAGGATCTGTTCCACCGCCACGACCGAATCCGGATCCCACGCCAGGGGAATGTCCGATCCCCGCACGCGGAAAAAGCGGCGCACGTCGGCCTTCAGGGCATCTCCCTGCAGGATGCTCTTCACCAACGATCGCTCTCGTGGCGGCCTCACCGGCACCTCGGCGGGAACGTTCGCGGCGGGGGCGCGCCGCGCTTGGGGCATGCCCTGCAGAGCGTTCTCCACCAGGTTCGTCATCTGGGAGGAGCGACTCACGAGCGAAAATCTACTCGCTGGGCAAGGGAGCGGCGGCCGGCGGAGCCCATCCTAGCCCATCAGCTCCCGGGCGCGGTCCAGCCAGATCGCCATCTCCGGATCCTTCCCCCATCTTTCCACGGCTTGGCGATGCACCTGTCCCGCTTCCGACTCCCTCCCCAGAGCCAGCGCCACCGACAACAGGTACACGTGCGCTTCGGCCAGCCGATCTTCGGCGTAGTTGCCCACCTGGTCCACCACCTGGCGCAGCCAAACGTAGGCGGCGGAGTAGAAACGGTTGAGATCCTCACCTTCCTTGGCGAACTTGGCTTGCATGAGGATCGAGACCCCGATTCCGAAGCCGTCCGTGGACGAGCGGTCCCTCCCCACCGCCCGGAGCGACTCCTCGGCCAGAGCCCAGGCGCATTGGACCGCGCGGTCGAGCCGGGGCATCCCGAAGAAGGCGGAAAGAGGCGTTTCCGCCACCACGTCCTGGACCATGGCGCGCCTTCGCGCGAAACTCTTCGTGAGCCTCTCGATGCTGCCCTCGGGGAGCGTGGCGGGCAGATGGATGGAAGGGGAGTCGAACCAGTCCATGCGCGTGGCCGCGAAAAGGCATTCGGGGCAGACCGCGACGGAATAGGCGTCCACCGGGAAGGAATTCTCCGGATCGTCCGGCTGGAGCTGGATCGTGATCTCGTTGGAAATCCACGTGCTGCGGTGCCGGGCGGGATCGGGGAGCCAACCTCGGGCCTCCTCGCAACGGCAAACAGGGCAGCGCAGGCGGAATCCCAGCAGGTTGGAATTCCTGGCTCCGGTGGAAAGCAGGGCCTGCAGCCGTTCCGGGGCCATCTCGTGGATGCTCCGCTTCAATTCCGACAGATTCTGGAGAACCATGATCGAATGGTCCATCAGCAGACCCTCGCGCAGCGTCTCGAAGTCGGCGACCACCTCGAACGCCCGCCCCTGCTCCGCCAGCCCCTTGTGGAAATTCGCCAGCATGCGCCTTCCCGACGGATCCATCTCCTCCTGGCCGGACAGATCCAGGACAACTCCTGCCCAGGTCGAATCCCGGACCTGGGCGAGGATCTCCCGCATCCAGGCCGCGTCCGCTGCATCCAGGCCGTTGCGGCATTCCACCACCATCCACTGGCCGCTTCGGTAGGTTCTGGGAGAGGGAGAGGCCATGGCGTCGTGGGCGAGTGTACCATTGGTCAAGCACCATGGCCAGACTCGAAATCGACCGGAAGGCGCATCCGTCCGCGCGCGAAGTCGTCGCCGCCCTGCGGGAAGCCGGGCACGAGGCGTGGTTGGCCGGCGGTTGCGTGCGCGACCTGATCCTGGGCCGCGAGCCCGCGGACTACGACGTGGCTTCGTCCGCCACGGCGGAGGAGGTCCGGAACGTTTTCCGTCGGACCGTTCCTGTCAAGCCGGAACTTGGTGTCACCCTGGTGCTCCGGGGGGAGGACCGGATCGAGGTCACCACCTTCCGGACGGAAGGTCCCTACCTCGACGGCCGGAGGCCTTCGAGGGTGGGGCCGGCCAGCGCGGAGCTGGACGTCCGGCGCAGGGACTTCACCATCAACGGACTGCTCCTGGACCCCCTTTCCGGGGAGATCTTCGACCACGTGGGTGGGCTCGCCGACCTCGAGGCGGGCATCCTGCGGTGCATCGGGGATCCGGGCGAACGCTTCGCCGAGGACCATCTGCGAATCCTGCGCGCCGTCCGCTTCGCCGTCCGCTTCGATCTTTCCATCGATCCCTCCACCTGGGCGGCCATGCTCCGGCTGTCCCACCGGGTGGACCAGCTCTCCGGCGAGCGCATCCACGAGGAGCTCGAAAAGATGTTCGGCCAGGGGCCCTTCCACCGCTGCCTGGACCTGTTGCTGGAAAGCGGAGTCCTGGGATCCATCTCCCCGCCCCTGGCGCTCGCCCTGGGATCGGTCCGGGCGCGCGATCGTCTGGCACGCTGGTGCCGAAGCCGGTTGCCGGCGGTCCAGGGTCTGTGGCCGGCATTCCTGGGAATGCCCCTGTGTCCTTGGTTCGAGGAATTCCAACCGGGTCCGACCGCCGCGGTGCAGCCGGCCCAGGAAAGGTACCTGGAACGGATCCGCGCATCCAGGACGGAAATCGACGCCGCCGCGCTGGTTTGGACGCGTTGGCCCCGCCTGCACGCCCCGCTGCCTTTGCCCAGCGCTCTCGCGCCGATGTTCCGGGATCGGAATTGGACGGTTCTGCGCACCCTTCTGGAAACCCAGGTCCAAGCGGGTCTCGAGCCTCTCCCACCGCTCGAGGAACTGGACCGGATCCAGGAACGCGTGCCTTTGGCCCCTCCTGCCCTTGGGCATGCCTTCCAGAAAGCGGGGGTTCCGAAGGGCCCCCTGCTGGGCCAGGCCATCCGGGAAGCCGATCGGAGAATCCTCGACGAAGGGGACGTTCCCGGGGCCCAACTGGTCGCCCAAGTCGCGAAATCTATTATGGGGGGTCCATGACCGGCGGGATCTTCCTCATCAGCTCCAGTGCAGACGGGGCGGCCCAATGGTCGCGCTGGATCCTGGAATGGATCGAGCGATCCGGTTCCGACGCGGAAAAATCCGTCTACCTCTGCGATTCCCCCGTGCTCGCCCGGGAATCCCTCGCCCTGCCGGTGCGGGAGGGCGACCCACCCTGCCTGGTCCTGATCGACCGCCAGACCGCGGGATGCACTCCCGAGCTCGCACGGTTCGTGTCCGATTGCATACCGGAAGCCTGGGTGGTGGAGATCCTGGTCGATACCGATCCGCTTCCCCCGGAGCCCAACGTTTTCATCCTGCGCGAGTCCGCCCGCCGGGACGAATGGGAATCCATGCTGCACCACTGCCTGAACGAAAGTCCTTCGCCGCAGTGGTCCCGCGCCCTGGAATCCTAGCCCGGAATCAGCAGCCTCTGCGCCTGTCGATCTGCTCCTGGTAGATCGCCTCGTACTGGGGCACGATCGACTCCGGAGAGAACAGGCGGGTGGCCCGTTCCCGGCCCGCGCGGCCCATGGCTTCGCGCAGACCTGGTTCCGTCAGGATCCGCCGACAGGATTCCGCCATGGAATCCACGTCCCCGACCGGATGGAGGAACCCGCAGACGCCGTCCTCCACCACTTCCGGAAGCCCCCCCGCCCGCGCGCCCACCACCGGCACTTCGCACAGCAGCGCCTCCAGGGGTGCCAGACCGAAGCTCTCCCCGTCGGACGGGAACAGGAACACGTCCGCCTGGGAAATGACCCGCGAAACGTCGTCGACCACGCCCAGGAGACGGATCCTGTCGCGCACTCCCAGGTCCTGGGCGGTCTCCAGCGCCACACCCAGATCCGGCCCGTCGCCGGCCAGGGCCAGCACGCCGTCGATTCCCGTCCGCACGGCGGCCGCGAAGGTCCTCACGACGTCTTCCACCCTCTTCACCGGACGGAAATTGGAGATGTGGAGGAACACCCTCCGCCCGAGGTCTCCGGGCAGGAACCGGGGATCGCGCGAAGCCGGCCTGAAGATCTCGGGGTCCGCGAAGTTGTGGACGCGCCGGACGGGCACCTCGGGATCGAAAACGGATTCCGTCACGTCCTTCAGCCAGTCCGAGACCGCGGTGACGGCGTCGGAATGGTTGAGGCAGTAGCGGACCACGGGCCTGTAGGAGGCGTCCTGGCCCACCAACGTGATGTCCGTGCCGTGCAAGGTGGTGACGACCGGAGACCGGCAGGGGGCCAGCATTTCGCGGGCCAGGATGGCGGCGGCGGCGTGGGGGATCGCGTAGTGGACGTGGAAGAGGTCCAGTTTGTGGTGCCGCCAGACCTCGGCGAGCTTGACGGCGAGCGCCAGGTCGTAGGGCGTGTACTCGAAGACGGGGTAGTGCAGCGCGCGGACTTCGTGGAAGAAGACCCCCGGCTCGGGATCGGCACGCAGGCGGTGGGGCATGGCCGAAGTCACGAAGTGGATCTCGTGTCCGCGGCGGGCCAGAAGCCGCCCCAACTCGGTGGCCAGGACTCCGGATCCGCCGGCGGAGGGCACGCAGGAGATGGCGATGCGCATCAGAACTCCAGGGCTCCGAGAGAGCAGGGGTCCACGACCTCGGGGAGTTCGTCGCAGGTGAATCCCTCCGCGAAAGCGGTTCGGATCCGGGAGCCCAGGTAGCGCGAACGGGCGGCGAGGAATTCGTGGAATGCGGAGCCGGAGATCGCCGTTTCCGGCCCTTCCTTCCCGAACTGCGAGCGGTAGGCGGAAACGGCTTCCAGGCGCGCGTGCCAGTCGCGTGTCACGTCCACGCAGAAATCGGGATCCCCCTGGCGAGGTCCCATCCAATGGAAGAGCCGGGGAGGGCGGAAGGCGTCGTGGCGCGAGGGCCATTTGGAGAGTCCCGACTTGAAAACGGCTTCGCGCACCGCCGAGGACACCACCTCGTGGTCCGGATGGCGGTCGTGGAGGGGATGGGTGAACACCGTTCCCGGCCGAACCTCGCGGAACAGCTCCACCAACGAGGCGAGAAGCTCCGGGTCGCCGGTCCGCAGCATCCCGTCGGCCAAACCCAGGTTTCGGCGTCGCACACCCAGGATCCCCGCCGACTCGGACGCTTCCATGGCCCTTGCCTGCGGAGTTCCCCGCGTCCCCATCGACCCGTCGGTGATGTCCACGAGCAGACCCGCCTTGCCGGATCGCGCCATCTTCGCGACCGTGCCACCCATGCCCAGTTCGATGTCGTCGGCATGCGCCCCCACGCAGAGAAAATCGACCTTTTCCGTCATTTCGCCTCCCACACCAGGTGCGTCGGTTCGTCGGGATCCACCATTTCGCCGAGCCGAGCGAGAAGCTCGGGCTGCCCCAGGTGGTGTTCCAGCGACCAGGGCGACAGGATGCGCTCCTGGACGCCCCCCGCTCCGGCCAGGGCCCAGAAGTCGCGGAGTCGCGAAATGCGATCCGCCTGCGGTCGCGCGGCTTCGCGGATCCTCTCGCGAAGAGCCGAAGCTTCCCGCCAGGACAGGTGCCGGTCGAGATCCGCCCGCGCGGCATCCTCCGCCTTCCAGCCCAGTTCGTCCAGGTAGTCCGCCCGCGCATCCGCCCACCGCCTGGACCATACCGAGGCTTCGGGAACGAGGTGCCTTTGGAAGACATCTTCCACCGTCCCCCAGGGCGCGGATCCCTGGCAGGGATCCCATCCCCCGGAGCGTGCGTCGGCCCAGGGGCCGGCGGGAAGCACCGTCGCGGAGGCGCGAGGCAGGGCCGGCGCCAGAGGGCGCGACAAGTTCCGACCCAGCTCTCCCAGGCAGGCGAAATAGGCGAACTCCCCCGGACCGAGGACGTGCGCCAGGACCGGGAAGATCTCCTCCGCGCAGAAGGGTCTGCTGCCCGCGTCGTGGGAGAAGCCCGCCGGGTCCCGTTCCACGTCGGAGGGGAACCGCGACGAGGGAACCGACCACGAACGTCCATCGGTGGCGGTTCCGTCCCGCACGGCCACGCGGTGCCGACCGGTCTGGTCCCAATGGAAGAGCCGTGAGCGTCCGGACGCGGTTCCGAGCGATGCGGGCAGGCCCGCCGATCGGGCCGCCCCGATCCCGGCGGCGACGGCCTCGTGGACGGCTTCCGTCCGATCGGCGAAGACGACGTAGGTTCGCCGCGCCAAGGTCCGCAGTTCCGGCCAGGCGGCGTCGACCACCACGAGGCGATCTCCGAACCAGTGGCGCAGGCAGGCCAGGAAGAGCCCGGAGAGGTCCGTGGAACGGCCCATCAGGCTCGGAAGCAGGCTCGATGGCCAGGCCTCGAGCAGGCCTTCGGCCAATCCCTCCGGGTCCCCCAGCGGCAGGGCGCCCACCGGCCTTGGGCCGGCTTCGCGACCCGGAAAACCGTCCCAGGTGCGACCGAGGACGGGATCGGTGAGGTACCGGACTTCGGGCAGATCGGAATCGTCGCCGGCGATCCAGAACACGGGTCGCACGGAGATGCCCAGGAGCTGGGACATCCGATCGGCGTGTCGGATCGCGGAATGCGCCTTGAGCCAGACGAAGAGCGGCCCGCCTCCCAGCACGGGCTGCTGCCCGGTCAGGACCACCGGCGCTCCCGACAGGATCTGTTCCGTCGCGTTGGCGGCGGCCATGCCCTGGGTCGCGTGGACGCGTCGTTTCAGGGCGGCGCCCTCTTCGGGGGTCCACCCCACGCCGCGCTTCCAGGAGCCCAACTTGTCCAGCCGCCGCCTCAGCACCGGGAGGGAAGCATCCCTGCCACCGGGAAACAGTCCGTCGGCCACGGAAGGGACCAGTCCGGTCCAGGGATCGCATGGGTGGGGTCGTCCCCCGACCCTGCGCAACGTCACCCGATCTTCCTCCACAGGCGCGCCATGCGCGGCGATCCGGGAGTCCATTCCCGACCGTCCGCGTGCCCGAACCGGGCCACCGGTGCCAGTCCTCGACGCTCCGCCTCGGCTTCGATGTCCTCGCTCTCCCAGAGACGCACGCGTTCAAGGTACTGTTCCACCTCTCCGTCGGCCCTGCGAACCCGGATGGACTTGAACACCCGACCGTCCTCCACCCACCGTTCCTGCACCACATGCAGCCCGGGAAGCGACCTTTCGTCGCGAGCGACCAGGAATCGGCGAACCTGGAGGGGATCGGGCATGTCCATGTAGAGGTGTCCACCAGGAGCGACCAGGCCGGTCAAGGCCGTGAACAGCCCGAGATCGTCCTCCCTCGCGTCCAGGTAGCCGAACACGGTGAAGAAGGCCGCGACCATTCCCATCGCCCCGGGTCGGAAGGGGGGCGCGCGCAGATCCGAGAGCACCACGGGCCCTGCTTGAACCGCATGGGTCAGGAGATGCGGCGAAAGGTCCAGGCCCACCGCCTTGCACCCGTGTTCCCGAAGGATGCGCAGATGGCGCCCCGCCCCGCACCCGGCATCCAGGACGGGGAGAGGCCCCACTCCCGTGCGCCCGAGAAGGGTTTCGACCTGGACTCTCGCCTCTTCGGGGTCCCTATGTGCGTAGATCTCTTCGTAGAGGGGCCCGAACCATCGGCGGAACCACTCCATGGGGGGCGTCAGGCGGCGGCGGCGCGCCCCAGGACCGCCACGGCCTCCAGCGCCTCCGCTGGCGAGAATCCGGTGGGTATCCAGGTGTCGGCGTTGCGCCGACGGGCCTTCAGATGGGAGGGCTTGCGGCGGCTGATCACGCCGAAGGGGACTCCGTTGAACTCCGCCAGGACCTCGAAGTAGCGGTAGAGGCTGGCGTGCTGGACCCAGGTCTTCTCCTCCACCACGACGGCGTCGCACTC
Organism: uncultured Fibrobacteria bacterium; assembly: GCA_964469025.1. GTDB lineage: Bacteria > Fibrobacterota > Fibrobacteria > UBA5070 > UBA5070 > UBA5070. Next base: position 3,685 of record CAYXXL010000056.1, on the reverse strand, counting down.
CGGCAGCCCGCTGTTTTCGAGCGGATAGTCGCCTCGCAGCGCGTTGACCTGGTGGCCCTGACCCCCGACGGTTTGCCGGAAATTGTCCGAAATGTTGGCTTCGTCACAGACGAGAACGATCTTCATTGGTTTCCTCCGGCTTTGCTGGGACGGTGGCCCTTTGGCCCGAACACGCCCGGCGGGGCTCGAACCCACGACCGACGGATTAGAAATCCGTTGCTCTATCCGACTGAGCTACGGGCGCTGGCTCTTCACCCCGGAACCTACAACGTAGGCTGTCCATCGGTGCATGTCTACTCCAGCGGTTCTAGCTTGGGGCGCAAATGGCCAACAGCAAACGCACGAAGTCCGCCTCCACCAAGCCCAAGGGGCCCCATCCCTCCTCCACGGCGGATCCCACGAATCCTCCGGTGGAGGCTTGGAGCGGCACCCGACTGCCGGCGACCTTCGAATGGGATTTTCCGGCGCGCCTCCTTCCCACGCGGCGGGATCCCGTCTCCGAGGGATGTTCCGACGCGATGGACCACGCGCTGGTCGATGCGCTGCGCGCGAGCTACGCCCAAGCCGGTCCCGGAGCGCCCTCCGGCGCCATGTTGGAAGCCCAGGATCGCTACCACCTTTCCTACGGCGCCTTCCTGCGCCACAATGTCGAGGCCAACGCCCTCCAAGTCTCCTGTGGACGCGGGTGCAGCCGCTGCTGCCACCACTTCGTGACCTCGGTGCACGCCTTGGAGGTGCTTTCGGTCTACGAAAATCTCCGCCGTCGACCCGACCTGGAGGCGTTGATGGGGCACTGCCGCAAGCGGCTGGAGGATCACGAAGGCTGGGAGGTGTTCTGCGAGGAGTCCTATCCGGAGCGGACCCCGGCCGAACGCGGCGACCTGGTCCTGGAGCACTACTACGACGAGGGCAATCCCTGCCCCTTCCTGGAAGGGGACGGAGCCTGCGGCGTCTACGAGGACCGCCCCATGACCTGCCGGATGTACATGGCCACCTCGCCCAAGGAATTCTGCGAACCGGAAAACGTCACCGACGAGCGCGCCGACATCTTCACCCTCCCCGCCGACGAGAGCGTGGCGGCTCGCCTGGAGCGATTGGACCGCGCCGTGGACTACTGGGGGCATTCTCCGGACTTCTTCCGATCCCTGGTGCGCCTGCACGAGTGGCGCACGAGGTGGACGCCGGGGGGGTGATCAACGCCGGATCCGCTCCCGGATCGCTCCCAGGATCCTCGACGATCCCGCCGCGACCAGCAGGCGGTTGAACACCCCGGGGAGGCAGACGACGTCGCGCCCCAGCCGTTTCCAGCTTTCGGAGGCGACGGATTCCGGCGTCGACCAGAGGAAGGCGGGAACGGAGTCCCGGCTCCAATGCGCGTACTCCGGCGTGTCGTGGAAGCGGGTGCGGGTGTAGCCAGGGCAGAGCGCCTGGACGCGCGCTCCGGAAGGGCGCAGTTCCAAGGCCAGCGAACGGGCGAAGGAAAGTTCGAACGCCTTGGTCGCGCAATAGGTGGCGCTGCCCGAGCCGACCAGCATCCCGGCGATGGAAGAAACCACCACGATGGATCCCGCGCATCGCTCCCGCATTCCCGGTGCGGCTGCCGAGCAGAGAGCGATGGTCGCTCCCACGTGGACGTCGGCCATGGCCTGGAGCTTGGCGGGGTCCGCCTCGCCCACCACGCCGTGGACGCCAAATCCCGCGTTGTGGACCAGGACCGACAATCTGGGCTCCTCGCGGACCTCCCCTGCGAGAGCCAACAGATCTCGACGATCCGCCAGGTCGCAGACCCGGATGCGCGATGTCGCCCCGAAACCGGACAGTCCCCGGGACAACGCCTCCAACCGATCCCGGTTCCGCGCCACCAGCCAGAGGTCGTGGCCTTCGCGCGCCAGAAGCCTGGCGTAGGCCTCGCCGATCCCGGAGGATGCCCCCGTCACCAGGGCGATGGGTCGAAGCTCGGGCACGGGGCGATCCTCCTCAGTCCTGGATCCGGTCCAGGCGACGCAAGTCCGGGAAGATCTTCGCCCAACCCATGGCGACGGCGATGGACCCCAGGCCCCCGAACAGGATGGCGGGGACCACTCCCATCCCCGCCGCGGTGAGACCGGATTCGAATTCTCCCAGTTCGTTGGAGGCGCCGATGAACAGCATGTTGACCGCGCTCACGCGACCGCGCATGGAATCCGGCGTCCTGCCCTGCACCAGGGTGGACCGGATCACCACGCTCACCATGTCGAACGCACCCATCGCGGCCAAGAGCACCACGGACAGGATCATGACATGGGAAAAGGCGAATCCGGCCGTGCAGAGACCATAGGCTCCCACCGATCCCAGGATGAGGGGTCCGCACCTGACCCTGGGTGGATGGCGGGAGAGCCACAGGCCGGAGACGGTCGCACCCGCCGCTGACGCGCTTCGCAGGATCCCCAGCCCCTGGGGTCCGCAATGGAGAACATCCCTGGCCACGGCGGGCAGCAGCGCGGTCGCGCCTCCCAGGAGGACCGCGAACAGGTCCAACGAGATGGCTCCGAGCACGACCGGTCTGGCCCAGATGAAGCGCCATCCGTCCAGCACCCCTTCCCAACGCGATCCGGTGGGCGGTGGCGGGAGCAGGGAAGTCCGCATCAGCCCCAGCGCCAGGACGGAAACCAGGAGTCCCATTCCGGCGAACCGAAACGGCACGGCGGGACCCGCCAGGATCAAGAATCCGCCGATGGCAGGGCCGCAGATGGTGGCGGTTTGGAAGACGGAACCGTTGAGGGCGAAGGCGCGGGGCAGATCGGCATCCGACACGAGTCGGGGTACGATCGACTGCATGGCGGGGGCCAGGAAGGCGCGCGCCACCCCCACCAAGACGACGGGCGCGATGAGCAGCCATACCGGAAGGTGCGGTGCGGCGGCGGCCAGGGAGAGGAGCAGGGCGGCGACCGCGTCCAGGAGCAGGGCGAGGACCATCAGGCGCCGCCGGTCCACGCGATCGGCCGCGGCTCCTCCCGGGAGCCCGAGAACGAAGGCAGGCAGGAATTGGAACAATCCCGCGAGCCCCAGGTCCAATGGCGAATGCGTCCGGTCGTACACCACCCATCCAGTTGCCACGGTGAGCATGGACAGCGAAAGGGACGACAGGAACCGTCCCGCCAGGAAGAATCCGAAGTCGGGATGGCGACGGAGGAGTCCCGTGCCTCCCCCGTTCAAGGCTGTGCCGGAATGGTCAGGGATGAGTCCATGGCCGGTGAAATGTACGCGCCGGGCACCGGGGGTCGAAATCGGCATTTCCGCGGTTGCCCGCCGTGGCCGATCGGGGGCGTATCTTATGGCGATGAAGACACTTCCTACCATCCTGGCCGTCGCCTTCGCGGTCGGAGCCCTCGCGGGTTGCCAGAAGAATGGCGAAACCATCAAGATCGGCCTCGCCGGCGTCCAGACGGGACCCGACGGCGAAATCGGAACGGCGCCCATCCGCGGTTCCCAGATCGCCATCGACGAGTGGAATGCCAAGGGCGGCGTCCTGGGCAAAAGAATCGAATCCGTCACCCGCGACGACGAGGGCAAGCCCAGTCAAGCCGTGGCGGTTGCGCAGGAACTGGTTTCCGCCGGGGTCGTGGCGGTGGTGGGACACTTCAATTCTGGTTGCACCCTTCCCGCTTCCGACGTCTACCACCAGGCGGGGATCCTCGTCGTCACT
>CAYXXL010000055.1:0-12388 GCA_964469025.1 uncultured Fibrobacteria bacterium | reverse complement strand
CACCAGCGATCCTCGTAGACTCCGGAGTCGTTGAAGGTGAGCGTCGCTTCCTGCCGGAATTCTTCCCCTGGGCCGGGCGGTCCGCCCAAGAGGGGAAGAAGCCCGAGCTTGGTCACCACCTGGAAGCCGTTGCAGATCCCGATCACCAGGGCGCCACCGGCCACCGCCTCCCGCAGTTGCTCCCCCAGCCGCGCCTGGATCTTGACGGCCAGCACGCGGCCCGATGCGATGTGGTCCCCGAAGGAGAATCCGCCGGGAAAGGCGAGGATGCGGAAATCGGAGAACTTCGCGCGCCCATCCACCAGGTCCGAGAGGTGGACCCGGACCGGATCGGCCCCGGCAAGCCGGAATCCGTCCACCAGTTCGATTTCGGAGTTGATGCCGTAGCCGGCGATGACCAGGACCGGAACCTTGCCCATGGACGCATTTTCCCTTTCCCAGGAGGTAAGCGGGGAAAGGTACCTCGCCGTCCAGGCGCTCGTCAGTAGACCGGCAGGGTGACCTGGAAATTGGTCAGACCGATCGGGGTGGTGCTGCCTCCGGGGAACACCAGCTTGGCCGTGGTGGAGTCGGGAAGCCGGGGAGGCGACCAGTTGGAGAGCTGGTTGTTCACCCCCGAAAAGGCTTGGACGATCACGTTGATGGTCGCGCCGCGATTCGATTGGACCAGGACATCCATGGCACCCACGTCCGTGTACATGCGGATGTGCACATCCTTGTAGGTGGTGGTGTCCAAGTAGATGGAGTCGAAAAGCCCCGCTTCATGCTGGGTCGTGAACCTCGGGTAAAGCGTGTCGTCGGCGTGGAGCCAGACGTCCCAGATGGTCTCCGGACCCGTGGCAAGGCCGTTGACGTCGCCGTCGGAGGTTCCCTGGATGTGGAGTTCCCGGTCCGGAGGGTAGTAGAAGACGAGCGCCCGTTTCTGTCCGCCCACGAGAGCGTTGGCCGGGATGGGGCCGTTCAGCTCCGTCGAGTCGAGGAGGGAGTTGTTGCCACCCCCGCTTCCACCACCACCTCCACCACCGCCCCCACCCGTTCCCCCGTTGTTTCCGCTTCCACCGGCTCCCAGGGTGCCTGTGCCGGTCGGTGCGGTGCCACCGTGGTCGCACCCTACCAGGAAGGCGGTGGCCAAGAGAAAGGCGAAGGTGGATTTCATGGTTTGCCTCCGATGCGTCGTTGAATCTCGTCGGGATCCTTGGGAATCGATTCTGACAAATTCCGGCAACCCTTCGGGGTCACCACCAGGTCGTCCTCGATGCGGATCCCGAGGGACGCTTTCCATAGTCTACCCTCCAAACGCATCCGAAACCCGCCGTAGAGGCCGGGTTCGTTGGAAAGCATCAGCCCCGGCCGCAGCGGCTCGTCCTGGTAGAGGCGGAACGGATCGCCGTCGTGCTCCTGTTCCCCCATCAGGTGGGAGAGTCCGTGAGGCTGCTTGGGATGCCCCTTGGACTTGTTCGGCAGGGTGGCCAGGTTCCCTTCCGCGTAGGGGCGGTGCATGGTGCCCCCCCGGGACAGGAACCGTTCCTCCAACAGCTGCTCCATGCGTTCCCATGCGGCGCGGTTCAGGTCGCGGATGGTGGCTCCGGGCCGCACCATGCCCTGGGCGTGGGCCTGGACGTCCAGCACGATCCCGTACAGCAGGCGTTGGAGGGGATCGAAGATGCCGCCCGCGGGCAGGGTGCGGGAGATGTCGGCGTGCATGGTCGCCGAGCGGCAGCCGAAATCGAGGAGCACCATGGACCCGGCTGGCACCGGCTCGTCGTTCTTCATGTAGTGCAGGACCCCGGCGTTGGCTCCGGCGGCGCAGATGGTGGGAAACGCGAGTCCCCAAGGGCTCCTTCGGAGCATCTCCCCTTCCAGGACCCCGGCGATGGCGTGCTCGGTTCCAAGACCGGGCAATCGCGGGAGCAAGGCCTCGAAGGCCTCCAGGGTCCAAGCCTGGGCCCGTTCGCATTCGGAGAGCTGCCAGGAATCCAGCGGAAGGCGCAGGCGGAAATGCTCCGGGGCGATGGACACCACGCGGCACCCCGAGGGGCGGACCAGGGCCGCGACCCGCCGTGCGAAGGCGTTGGAAGGATCGTCCGGCATGGAGTTGCCGCCGCCGTAGCGGTGGTGGAACACTCCCAGGACGGGGTGCCGGTCGCCCAGCACGGAAAGGAACGAGGGAAGGTCCTCGGAGGGGAGGATCCGTTCGATTCCCACGAGTTCCCTCAGGAAGGACAGATTCCGGCGGGCCTCGCCGCCCCGACCGCGGAGCAACCCAAGACGGATTCCGTCCCAGAATTCCCGGGCCGGATCCTTCCAGGGCAGGAACAGGATCTCGCGCCGGCCCGCGGGAGCCGAGGGATCCAGCACCAGGCTGGCTCCCGGCTGGTTGATGCCCACCAGGTATTGCAGGGACGGTTCCTGGAACAGCCGGATCCCGTTCATCAGCCAATGGAGCTCCGCACCGGGCTCCCGCTCCAGGCCGTGGAAGATCCAGGGGAATTCCGCCTGGGCCAGGTGCTCGCGGCGTCGGCGTTGGTAGTGCCCCCTGGCGCGGAGCCCGGCGAGACCGGTCACGTAGACGCGGGATAGTGCCTGGAGGTCCCTGCTGCGGATCATGTCCCAATTCTAGCCTCCCGAACGACGGGTACATTTGTGGGATGGATCTCCTGACGACGTGGATCGACCGATCCGCCGAGCTTCGCATCGCCGCCGTGGACGCCACCCGCACCGCCCGAGCCCTCTGCCTCCTCCACGATCTGGACGGCATCCGTGCCCAGCGCTTCTCCGAGGTCCTGGCGGGTGCGGCCGTGCTCGCCTCCGAACTCAAGGTCCGCCAGACCCTGTCCCTGCAGGTGGATCTGGACGAGGACTCCTACCATGTGGACGCCACGCCCGCAGGCCTGTTGCGCGCCATGACCACAGGCCGTTCCCATCCCTCCGTTTCCACGCGGGTCCATGCCCGCCGGATGGACCCCGAAGGGGTCTCGTACGAGAGCGTGGTGCAGGTGTTGGTTCCAGCGGTGGACGCGGCCCTGGAAGCCTACATGCGCCAGTCCGAACAGCAAACGTGCAGGGTGGAGACCTTGGTGGATCTGGACGCCGAAGGATTGCCGGCGCGGGTCCGCGGCGCCTGGTTGCGGGGATTCCCGGCAACGCCTCGCGACCTGCTGGAAAGCCTGTTCCAGGGCTGGGCGGACAGGAATGGCTCCTGGAACGCCGCTTCGCCGTGGGTGGGGTTGCCGTTGGGCCCCTGGGACGCGTTGGGGAGCCTGGAGGTCGAGGCCTTCTGCCCCTGCGACAGGCACCGAGCCTTGGGGGCGCTGGTGGCCCTGGGTCCGGAAGCCATCCAGGAGGCGCGGGACAAGGGGGAGGAGATGGAAGTGGTCTGCGACTTCTGCCGCAAGCGGTACGCGTTTTCCCCCCAGGAACTCCGCGGCTCTCCCTAGACGGGTGCCGAGCCTTTTGTATCCTCGCCGTCGTGGACAGGGTCTATCTGGACTGGAACGCCACGGCTCCCCCCTTTCCGGAAGCCGTGGAGGCCGTGGCCCGGGCGATGCGGGAGGAATGGGGAAACGCGTCCTCCCTCCACGAGGAGGGACGTCGGGCGTCGGCGGTGGCCGAAGGGGCCCGACAGATCCTGGCCGACTGGACCCGCACCCGGGCCATCGAATGGATCCTGACTTCGGGGGGGACGGAGAGCATCCACGCGGCGGTGCTCGGCTGCGCCCGCGCCCGGGGATCGCGCAGGCGCCTGGTGACCAGCGCCGGGGAACACTCCTGCACCCTGGGGGTCGCCAAGACCCTGGAAGAGGAGGGATGGGAGGTCGTCCGGGTGGGTCTGGCGACGGACGGCACCTGGGATCCGGGCGAGGTGCTGGAGGCATGCGATCCCGCGACCACGGCCCTGGCAAGCTTGATCTGGGCCAACAACGAGACGGGGGCGATCTCCGACGCGGGAGCCGTGGCATCGGAGCTGCGGCGCCGGCGCGTGCCGCTGCACCTGGACGCGGTCCAGTGCTTTGGGCGGATTCCGGTGGATCTGTCGTCGCTTCCCGCCGCCATGGTCTCCCTTTCCGCCCACAAGTTCGGGGCGCCCAAGGGGATCGGAGCCCTGTTCGTGCGGCAGGGGACGCCTTGGTCCCGTTGGATGCAGGGGGGGAACCAGGAGCGCTCCCGACGGGGAGGGACCGTGAACGGTCCGGGTGCGGCCGGGCTGGCCGCTGCCGCGACCCTCGCGGAAAAGCTGGACTGGGCGGATGTGCTCCGATCGCGCGATGAACTGGAACGGGGGATCCTGTCGGACATACCGGGTGCGCGGATCGTCGCGGCGGATGCCGCCAGACTTCCCAACACCTCCTGCGTCGTCCTGCCCGGGGCCGACAGCGCCACCCTGCTGGACCGGTTGGACGCTCGCGGATTCGCCGTGGCCTCAGGATCGGCGTGCACCACCGGCATCGCCGAGCCCTCGCACGTCCTGGTGGCCATGGGAATTCCGGCCCACGAGGCGCATGCCACGTTGCGCATCTCCATGGGACCGACCACCCGGCGGGAGGATGTCCGTCGATTCCTCCCCGTCCTGGTCCAGGAAACATCCCTGGTGCGCTCCCGCTCGACAAATCGCTTTCCACTCCAGTAGATTGAGGCCGTGCCTTTCACTCTCGCCCATCCAGCCGCCGTCCTGCCGTTCCTGAATCGCTCCCGAGCGGGTTCGTGGAAAGCCTCCCTGGTCATGGGGTCCATGGCTCCCGACCTCTGGTTCCTGCTCCCTGGGATCGCGACGCGCAACCTCAGCCATGGACGCTACGGCATCCTTCTGGATCCTCCGGCGGCATTGCTTTTGGCATGGGTCGCCTACCGTTGGATCCTGCCCAGGATGTCCCGCATGCCGGGACTGGAATCCCTGGATCGCCGGGAACCCTTCCGTTGGGGCATCGGATACCTGGGTGCGGTGATCGGTGTGGCCACCCACCTCGCCTGGGACCAGTTCACCCACAGCGGTTCCCGCCTCCTTTCCGACCCCATCTTTTCCGATCTGGTCCTCTTCAGGCACGGTTCGGTCCGGTTGGAACTGGGCCTGGGCATCTGGTACCTGAACTCGCTGGCCGGAATCCTCATCCTGGTGCTCTGGATCCGCCACCGGTTGCGGAAGATGCCCGAAGGGTCCCGGATCCTCCTCGCTCCGCAGTGGGTGGCGGTGGCTCTCGGGTTCCTGATCCCGATGGGGTTCGTGATGGCCTGGCTGGGCGATTCCTCCCTCTCGGGACCTGGCGGGATGCGGCGGATGGTGCACATGGGCACCGAGATGCGCATGGCCGGATTCGCCGCCATCCTTTGCGCCCTCGCGGTCGGATTCGTCGCTTCCGGGTGGAACGGTCCCGCGCCCGCCGCACCGCGCCATGGCCGGGCCGAGGTGGACGGAAAATGACAACACCGGTGCGCATCGCGGTGGAACGGACGGTTCCCGCGCGACGTCAGACCGAAGGCGGCGGGTTTTCCGTGCGCCGTCCCTTTCCCGCCCCCGGAATCGACCAGGTGGATCCCTTCCTGCTTCTGGACGAGATGGGTCCTTCCGACTACGGTCCTGGAGAGGCGGTGGGCGCTCCCGACCACCCCCACCGGGGCTTCGAGACGGTGACCTACATGCTGGAAGGGGTCTTCGAACACGCCGATTCCGCGGGGCACCGGGGTCGCATCGAACCCGGGGACGTCCAGTGGATGACCGCCGGGGAGGGCGTGGTCCACTCCGAACTGCCCTCGCGCGAGATCCTTCGCGACGGGGGCAGGGTCCACGGGTTCCAGCTTTGGGTGAACCTGGCGGCCCGCGACAAGAGGATGCGTCCCCGCTACCAGGAATTGTCCGCAAGCCGCATTCCCAAGGCGTCCACCGGGGACGGACTCGCGCGCGCCGCGGTGATCGCCGGGAACGCCCTGGGCGTCCAAGCCGCCATCGACACGCGCATCCCCATCCTCTTCCACGACTGGACCATCCTGCCCGGCGGGAGCGTGGATCTGGAGATCCCGCCGGACTTCACCGCCTTCGCCTACGTCTTTTCCGGATCCGTCCACATGGGCGCCACCGGACGATCGGTGCGCGACGGGGAAATGGCGCTTCTTTCGACCGGGGAGGTCCTGGAGATCCGCAAGCCCTCAACCGACGCGGACACGGCCCGGTTCCTGCTGCTGGGTGCGGTGCCGCTGCGGGAGCCGATGGCTCGCTACGGGCCCTTCGTGATGAACACCCGGGCGGAAATCGAAGAGGCGTTCACCGACTACCAAGCCGGTCGCCTGGGGAGAATTTCCGCAACGTGAACCGGAATCCGAGGATGTCTTCGGTCGTCCAGGGGACGTCGACCTCGCCGGTCGCATGGAGGTGCCGCTTGTTCCGTTCCGCCACCGTCTTTTCAGGGGCCGCCTTGGCCTTCTCCTTCCTGGGCGCCTGCGCGGCCTCCCGGCCGCAGGACGACGCTCCGCCTCCCCTCATCGCCAAGACGGTCTGGGACGACGCCACCGATCGCGGCGCCCCCGCGGATTCGCTCTGGCGAAACCTCTACGGCGTGCTTTCGCTCCGGACGGACATCGTCGTGCTCGCCAAGGACTCGCAGCCGGAATCCCGCCACAGGCACGGGATGGATCGCGAGGGCGGTGGGGGTGGCGGTGGCGGCCACCATCACGGTGGGTATGGCGGCGGCGGGGAGGAAGGCGGTGGGTTCGGGGGAGATGCCCCGGAGCGCCCGCATGGGCAAGAGGAGCACGGCTACACGCCTCTGCGCCTTCTGCTGGCCGGGACGGTGGAGAGGTGGGATGTGGATTCGGAACGGGCGACTCTGGACGCCGCTTCCCGGCCCCCGGTTCCCGCGGACTCCTTGCGCGATGGACCCGTGCGCATCTCGCTTCGCCTGCTCAGCAAGGCCACCGGTCGCGTGGTCTGGAAGAAGATGGAGGATTGCCCTCCTTCGGGGCCTCCCGCCCCCATCACGGACAGCGCCACCGCTCGTCCCGGTTGGGCGGTCGCCTTCCAGGCGTGCCGGGAGGAGATCCTGCGCAATTCCGCGAGGGATGTTCCGGCGGCGGCCCTGGAGCTCGCGGGCAAGGCCGCGGTTTCCGAGGCGGCCCAGCGGGCGGGCGACTGACCCGATCAGGCTCCGGGATCAGGCGAGGGGAGAGACTTCCCGGTACAGGCTGTCGCGTTCCACCGGAATCCGTCCGCGACCGCGGATGATTTCCTGCAGCTCGGCGCTGGTCAGGGCAGGGCGTTTTTCCTCGGCCCCGGCCATGGAGTAGATCTTGGTGGAGTCGTCCACGGTGCCGTCCAGGTCGTCGACGCCCCAATCCAGGGCCCGGGAAGCCAAGGGCACGCCCAGCATCACCCAATAGGCCTTGAGGTGCGGGATGTTGTCCAGGAAGAGCCTGGCCACCGCGTAGTTGCGCAGATCCTCCTCGGGCGTGACTTCGCGAAGGTGGGAGAGGGCGTTGTTCTCGTTGCGATACCGCAGCGGAATGAACGACATGAATCCCCCGGTGCGGTCCTGCAGATCGCGGAGCCGTTCCATGTGGTCCACCCGGTGGCGGTATTCCTCCACGTGGCCGTAGAGCATGGTGGCGTTGGAGCGCAAGCCCAGGCGATGGGCGGTCTCGTGGACCTCCAGCCACTGGTGTGCGGGTGCCTTGCCCCCCGCGATCCTGCGGCGCACTTCGGGGTCGAAGATCTCCGCGCCTCCCCCGGGCAGGCTCCCGAGCCCCGCGGCCTGCAACCTCCGCAGCGATTCCTCCAGGGAAAGGCCGGACTTGCGCGCGAAAAACGAGATCTCCACGGCGGTGAAGGCCTTCACGTGGGCGGCGGGGTGGCGGCGCAACACCTGCCGGCAAAGATTCTCTCCGTAGTCCACGCCCCGGTCGGGATGCACGCCGCCCGTGATGTGGATTTCGGTGATGGATCCCGCGGGCCGGGCGGCGAGGATCCGGTCGAACTCCTCCATGTCGTGGTCCCAGGCGCCCTCTTCGGGTCCCTGGTCGGCCCGGCGGGCGAAGGCGCAGAACCGGCAGGCGTAGACGCACTTGTTGGTGGGTTCGAAGTGGATGTTCCGGTTGTAGAAGGCGGATTCGCCGTGGCGGTCGCGACGGATTCCGTCGGCCCGTTCCCGCAGCCAGGCGGAAGGGGCGTTGGCGTAGAGCCAAAGGGCGTCCGATCCCGACAGCCTCCCGCGGGCCTCCAGGCGCCGTCCGATTTCCTCCAGGTTGGACATGGAAGGGCCAAGTTGCAAAATCGGAAAGGACCCCGACCACTTCCTTTGCGGGAGCGGGGGATCTACCTTGTGGGGACTATGGCGTACGCATGGCAGCGTGTTCCGGCCCACAACGCGTTCGAGGCGGCGAAGAAACAGCCCCTCTCCTTCGATTCCTGGGTCCTGGCCCTCTACGACGACCCCCAGCGGCCCTCTTCGGAGCAGCCCAAGACCACGGCTTGGTTCATCGGACCGGAGGAGGCGCTCCAGTTCTTCGAAGACCGGTTGCTGCCCCTGTGGTACCCGCCCGAGGAGGCCGCCGCGCGCGATGCGTTGGCCTCGCACGTGGCCAAGCTGCGTTCGGCGCGGAAATTCAAGATCAAGGACCTGGAGAGCTGGCGTAGATCCTTCAACGAGATCGCCAAGGCCAAGGGACAGATCCTGTGGCTGGGCACCTTCGACGACCTCCAGCGGGGAGAGGCCTCGGCCGCCGAGATGGGCGCCGACCTGGAATTCTGGCTCTCCGAGAACGGGGTGGAGCTTTCGGAACTGAGCCTGGAAGAGCCGCGCCACCAGAAACTCGTGGTGGAATTCCTGGTGCAGATCGGGGCGTAGCTCCGAACCGACGGGGGGTGGGCATCCCTCCGAACGCGGTTCAACGCAAAACGCGCCCGGATTCCGGAATCCGGTGTACAACCCGTACGAGCTCGCTAGATTCGTGGGCAGGATCCGGAGGGTGGAAGACGACCCAGACCTTCCGTACGACAACCAATCCTGGCAAAGCGGAAATTCATGGAATTCGAACGGCGACCATCCACATCCCCGATCCGCGTCCTCCTAGGCGGAGCGCTTCTCCTCGGTGCGGCCCAGGTCGTTCCCGGCGAGGTCCTCACGAACTATTTCGGGCGCCTGGCGAACATCCACAACCGGACCATCGATCTCGCGGGCACCACCGAAATAACCGTGACCGATTCCGTCGCCCCCCTGAAGGGGAGCACGTTGAACTTCGTCTCGCAGGACGTCTGGCTGTTCTTTCCCGCGATCAAGCCATCCGTGTTCGATTCCCTCTACCTCGCCCAGATCCACGTCAACGGGGCCGCCGCCGTGGTGGACCAGAACATCCGCGTCGACCAGTACCTCCAGGGATCGGTGGTGATCGGACAACCCTCCACCTACCAGCCCCTCGAGATCTTCCCCCAACCCAACCTCGCGGGCACCTCCATGAAGCTGGGCATCTACACCTACTACCGTTCGGCCAATCTCGGGACCATGGACAAAGCCACCCGGTCCTTCCGACTCAAGCGCGGCTACATGGCGACCTTCGCGCAGAACCAGGATGGTACCGGGCTGAGCCGCGTCTACGTCGCCGACCGCGGGGATCTCGCCATCGACACGCTGCCCAAGGGCCTGTCGGGTGCGGTTTCCTTCGTGCGAGTCTTTCCGTGGAGATGGACGGCCAGGAAGGGTTGGACCAACGGCGTCCCCGCCGCGAACGCACTGAAGGCGTCCTGGTGGTACGACTGGGACAACGCGGCGGCTTCGACGCCGAACCTCGAGTACGTGCCCATGCGCCACGACATGAACTGGAACGCCTACTCCAACATCAACGGCAAGCTCAAGGTCACCCATGCCCTGGGACTCAACGAACCCGACAACGCCTCCCAGGCCAACGTCTCGGTGGCGGTCGCGCTCTCCGCCTGGCCCCTGATGCTGAATTCGGGGCTGCGCCTGGGCTCCCCGGCACCATCGGACGCCTACGCCGGAACGCTTTGGATCGAGGACTTCATGCACAAGGCCGATTCTCTCCACTACCGAGTGGATTTCGTGCCGGTGCACTGGTACAAGGGCGGCCAGACCGCCCAGCAGTTCCACGACTGGCTCCAGGGTCTCTACAACCAAGTCCACCGGCCCATCTGGATCACGGAGTGGAACAACGGCGCCAACTGGACCTGCTGTATCCCCACGTACGCGCAGGAGGCGCAGACCATCGGCGAGATGATCCGCATGCTGGACACGACGAGTTTCGTCGAGCGCTATTCCATCTACGAATGGCTGGACAGCACCCAGCAGATGTTCCTGGTCAACCCCACCAAGCTCACCCAGGCCGGAGGGGTCTACCGCGACGACATCTCGACCATGGCGTACAACCCCGATTTCGCCCGGGTGGCGTACGGCGAATGCGTCGGCACCCAGATCGTCCCGAACGTGCAGTACCCCGGCCAAGCATGGCAGGCCTCCTATTTCGCCGTCGTGAACCAGGGTGGCGCAGTCAATTTCGGCCCCTGGCCATGGACCGGAGGAAGCTGGCTGTGGAAGGGACCGGCCGGGTTCACCTCCACCTCCCGGGAGATCGATCTCACGAACCTCCAACCGGCCCAAGCGGGCAAATACGAAGCGGATTACACGGATCCGACCGGCTGCCGCAGCAGCCAAATCTTCGAATTGACCGTGATGGCCGATTCCACCACTGGAATCCGCCCCTCGGGACCGCGTTCCGCCAGCGCCAGCGTCTTGGTCCGGGGGCACCTGTTGGAAATCGACGCGGGGTCGGACCCGGGATGGTCGGTTTCCATCAACGACATCGATGGCGCGCGCCTCCTGTCCCTACCGGTCCAGGGCAAGATGAACCTGGACTTGGGACCATGGGCCGCGCACGGCTGCCTCCTGGTCCGGGTCAGCAAGGGTTCGGAAGTCCTGTACGAGGGGAAGACCATCGTTTTCCGCCCCTGATCGGAACCCTCGACGGGACTTCCGAAGGAAGCCCCGTCGAGGAATGGCATCTTGCCTGACGGCGGCGACACGGCTTCATGCGTATTTTTGCCCCTCGCCACCGATTCCGGTCGCGGACACCTGGTTTGGGGAGGAAAAGCATGGCGCGCATCGGGATTCTGGGGGCTACCGGATACACCGGCGTCGAACTCGCGCTGATCCTGGAGCGCCACCCCCAGGCCGAGATCGTCTTCGTTTCCAGCGAGGCCAGCGCCGGGGAGACGCTCGACTCGATCTTCCCCCGGTTGCGCGGTTGCTCCAAGGTGGCGGGTCTTGCCCTTCGCACCGCCTCGGACTGCGCGAAGGTCGCCGTGGACGCCGTCTTCTCCTGCCTGCCCCACGGCGCTTCCGCCGAGGCCTGCCTGGCCTTCCTGGAAAAGGGCACCGCGGTCGTGGACCTTTCCGCCGATTTCCGTTTGCACGACCCGGACGACTACCCCCGCTGGTACGGGAGGCCCCATCCCCGACCCGAAGGGCTGGGAAAGGCCGTCTACTGCATTCCAGAACTGCACCGGGAACGGTTGGCGGGGGTGCGGTTGGTGGCAAACCCGGGGTGCTATCCGACTTCGGTGCTACTGGCCCTGGTTCCACTGCTGCGCTCGGGGCTGGTGGGCGCGGGGCCCGTGATCGCCGATTCCAAGTCGGGCGTCAGCGGAATGGGCCGGAAGACCGTCCTCGCCAACTCGTACTGCGAGGTGGACGAGTCGTTTTCCGCCTACAAGGCGGGGCGTTCGCACCAGCACATGGGCGAAATGCTCCAGGAATTGTCGCACGTTCGACCCGGTGGGGTCCCGCTGGTGTTCACGCCCCACCTGGTTCCCATGGAACGCGGCATACTCACCACCCTGTACGTGCCGCTGGCTCCGGGGAGCACCGGTGCCGAACTCCGGAACGCGCTGGAGAGTGCCTACCGGGACGAACCCTTCGTGAAGGTCCTTTCCCAGGCGGAAGGTCTGCCCGCCACCGGACACGTCTCGCGTTCCAACCGCGCCCATCTGGCCGTGGTGGAACTGCCGGAGCAGGATGTCGCGGTGGTGGTGTCGGTGCTGGACAACCTCGTGAAGGGCGCTTCGGGCCAGGCCGTCCAGAACTGGAACGCCCTCTCGGGATTTCCGGAAACGCTGGGGCTCGCACCTTGAGGCCAGCCCCGACGGTGGTGAAGATCGGTGGCTCCGTGGCTGAAGACAAAAAATGTCTTGACGAGCTGGCCGCGGACCTCGCCCGGTTCGCCGCCGGAGGCGACAGGGTGGTCCTGGTCCACGGCGGAGGGAAGGACATCAACCGCAACCTCCAGTGGCTGGGCCAGGAGCCCCGGTTCCTGGGAGGCCTGCGCGTGACGGACGAATCCGCCATGGACATGGTGGAGATGACGCTGACCATGCCGAGTTGGGAGTTCACGGCGCTGC
>CAYXXL010000054.1:0-12417 GCA_964469025.1 uncultured Fibrobacteria bacterium | reverse complement strand
CGCCTCGCAAAGTCTTCCAATCGCGCCTGCTATGACGCCCAACCTGTCAAAGAACGGCTCTTCCGAGCCTTGGCCCCGAAGGTGAGCTGGTCACCCGAAGGGTTTGAAAATATAGGATCGCCCGATGTGTGCGTCAAGACCAGAATGCGGAAAAACTCCCACCTTGGAGGCATCAAGCCTCCAGGATGACGCGGACCTGGTTGACCGCCCCAAGTTCCGATTCCGGCAGGACGTTGCCCGGGATGGTTTTGCCGTTCAGGTCCATGCGCTTCACTCCCTTCGACAGGCCGGAGGGATTGTCCACCGTGATTTCCAGGACCCGGCCGCGAAACCGCCTGTGGACGGAAAATGTCTTCCAGTCCCGGGGAATGCAGGGATCCACCATGAGTCCGTCGATCACGGGCTTCAGGCCGAGGATGTGCTGCGTGACGGCGATGTAGCTCCAGGAAGCTGTGCCGGTGAGCCAGGGATTGCGGCTTTGTCCGAAGCGCGGCGAGGTCTTCCCATGGGTGAACTGGCAGTAGACGTAGGGCTCCACCTGCCGGATTTCCGCCGTGGTATTGTACCGCGCGGGCAGATAGCTCCTGTAGTACTCGTGGGCACTGTCCCCGTTTCCGAGCATGCATTCCGCCACGACCGCCCAGGAGTTGGAATGACAGAAAATGCCAGCGTTCTCCTTGTGCCCGGGCGGATACACGAGCAGCGGGAGCTGGATGTGGGGATCCGGCAGGGTGTGGGGAGGGTCGCACAGCAGCAGTCCATGTTCGGTCGCCAGGTGTGTGCGGACCGAATCCATGCATTGGCGCGACTGGTCCGGCGTCGCCGCGCCGGAGATCACCGCCCATGTCTGGGCGTTCAGGTAGATGGAACCCTCCGGATTCCTGCGGGAACCCAGCGTCCCGCCCGTCGCCGAAATCGCGCGCAGGAACCACTCGCCGTCCCAGGAAGACCGTTGGATGTCCTCCAGCACTTTGGCGGCGTGGGCGTCGGCCCAGATCGCGTCCATGGGGCGGCCGGCCAGCCGCGCCAATTCGGACACGATCCGGCAGCCCAGGTGGAACATGAAGGTGGTGAACAGGGATTCCCCCGTCGTCCCGAACTTGATGCAGTCGTTCCAATCGGCGTGGAGCCCCTGGATCAGGCCGTTTCTGCCCTTGTGGTCGATGGAGAACTGCAGCGCCTGCTTCAGGTGTCCGTAGACCGTGGCCTCGCCCTTGTCGGCGTAGGGGACCATCTTGTCGAGATAGGCCAGGTTTCCCGTCTCGAAGACGAAATTCGACACCGTGATGGGTAGCCACAACGTGTCGTCGGACCGGTATTGTTCGTCGGTGGGGGCCTTTTCCTGGCCTGGTTTGTGCGTAAGGGGCTTGACCAGGGGGCAACCACCGCCGGCGGAGGTCTGCCCGGAGAGGATCAGGTCGAGACGTTCTTCGGCTGCGGCGGGGATGGAATGGGTGATCGCCAGGATGTCCTGCACCGTGTCCCGATAACCCAGCCCGTCGCGATCGCCGGCTTCCACCAGCGACACTCCGCGCGACCAGTTGAAGGTCATGTGCGTCTGGTAGGCGTGCCACACGTTGACCATGGAGTTCAGCTCCGGATCCGGCGTGGAAACCTGCAATGTGTCCAGGTAGGCGGACCATTCGGCTTTGGTCGCCGCCAGTTCCACCCCGAGCCGTTCCGGGTTTCCGAATTCCTTCACGATGGATTTTCCCGACGGAAGATCGCGCCAGGATTCGGTGGGCGATCCCATCCCCAGCAAGTAGGTCAAATCCCTGCTCTCCCCGGTCTTGAGTTCCAAGGTCGAATGGAGGCTTGCGCATCCGTTGTCCCCGACGGCGATGGAATCCGAACACCGCCCCCGTTCCACCGCCAGGGGTTCCCTCTGGGTGCGATAGGGCCCTAGGAAGACATCCCGGTCCGTGTCGAAGGAAACCACCGGCGCCCCCGAGAGCGCGAACCAAAGTTCCTCGAATCCGGGATTGGTGGCGTTGCGCCAACGGATCATCCCGTCGTGCACCGACATCTGCAGGGTGTATTGGCTGTACTGAAGGTTTTCCAGGTCCTGGCGGTAGTTCCAGTTGTTGGCCAGTTCCGCGTAGGAGAACACCGAAATCGTCCTCCGTCGATGGCTCGTGTTCATGACCTTCAGCGCCCAATATTCGAAGGCCTGCCCTTTGGGGATGAAGACGGTGAGTTCGGTGTAGATGCCTTCGTACTCCGCCTCGAAGATGGAATAGCCCAGTCCGTGGCGCACCTTGGACCAATATTTGTCCAATGGTTTCGCCACCGGCTGCCACGATGCGGACCAGAAGTTCCCGGTCTGGTCGTCCCTGAGGTACAGGTATCGCCCGGGTTGGTCCACTGGAAGCCCGTTGAAGCGCATCCGGAGGATCCTTCCGGTTCCCCCGGACTTGTAGAAGCTGTATCCCCCCGCGTTCTGGGTGATGATTCCGCCATAGAGCCGTGAGCCCAGGTAGTTGATCCAGGATTTGGGGGTGTCCGGCCTGGTGATGACATACTCTCGGGATTCGTCGTCGAAGTGGCCGTATTTCATGCTGCGCGTTCGCTCCGATCGGTTCGTTCCGTGGGGTCGAGAGGCCGGTCTCCCAAAGCTAGACGCTTGGAGCGAGGCAGGCACGCCGATGGCCCCTTTTCGGGGCAATGGAAGGAAGCGCATCCCGAGGTCGGAAAACGAAAAACCAGATCCGCGGAAACGTGGATCTGGTTGAAAGGACGGAACCGATCCCGCAGTTCGCCGAAGTTCGACTTCGACGCCGGTGCCGGTCTCAGGTGGGGGGTGCGGCTTCCGTGATGTCGACCTTCTTGGTCGGTCGGGAGGCCTTCGGCTTGCGAACCTTCTTTTCCAGCTTGTCTTCCACCAGCGTGATGATGGCCATGGAAGCCGCGTCCCCGGCCCGCTCCATGTCCATCTTCAGGACCCGGGTGTACCCGCCCTGCCGCTCGGCATACCGGGGTCCGATGGTCTCGAACAGCCCCTGCAGGACCTCGTGGTCGTGGATGACCTTGGCCGCTTCGCGCCGAGCGGAAAGATTGCCCTTCTTGGCGAAGGTGATCAGTTTCTCGACCAGCGGCCTGACGGTCTTGGCCTTGGCCACCGTGGTGCGGATCTGCCGTTCGATCTGGTTCTCCTTGAGTCCTTGCCGAAGGACCGAGGTGGCCAGGTTGGACAGCAACGCCTTGCGGTGGGACGCCGGGCGTCCCAGTCGATTGCCTTTGACTCCGTGCTTCATCTGGATATCCTCAATCGTTGAGGTAGCGGTCGACGTCGACGCCGAAGCCCAGACCCAGTCCCTGGAGGACCTCGTTGAGCTCGACCAGCGACTTGCGACCGAAGTTCTTGTACTTGAGCATGTCCTGCTCGGTGTTGCGCACGAGATCCGCTATGGTGTGGATGTTCGCCATGCGCAGGCAGTTGCTGGATCGGACGGACAGTTCGAGTTCGTCCACGCGCATCTTGAGGATGCCCGCGATGCGTTCCCGCTCGCCGTCGTTGTCGACCGTGTCGGCCTGCTCCAGCTCCCCTTCGAAGTTGATGAACAACTCGAAGTGGTCCACGAGGAGCTTGGCCGCGTAGGCCAGGGAATCCTCGGGGGTGATGGAACCGTCGGTGTTGATCTCCAGCGTCAGCTTGTTGAAGTCCGTTTTCTGTCCAACACGCGTGTCTTCCACGACCAGGTTCACTTTCGTGACCGGAGAGAAGTGCGTGTCCAGGTAGATCCAGCCGATGGGATCTTCCGGACGCTTGAGGTCGTCGCCGATCGCGTATCCCCGGCCGGAGGAGACGCGCATCTCGATGGAGAGGCTCGCGTTCTTGTCCAGCGTGGCGATGTGCAGGTCGGAATTGAGGATCACGACGTCCGGGTTGGCCTCGATCGCCGAAGCCCTGACCTCGCCCTCGCCCGTCACATCCAGCTTGAGCCGGGCGTCGCGGTCGGAGTGCAGCTTCAGACGGAGCTGCTTGAGGTTGAGGACCAGGTCGGTGATGTCTTCCTTCACGCCCGGGATGGTGCCGAACTCGTGAGGAGCGCCGTCGATGCGGATGGCCACGACGCGAGCGCCCTGGAGCGACGAAAGCAGCACGCGCCGAAGCGCGTTGCCGACCGTCACACCCCAACCGCGTTCCAGCGGTTCGACCGTGAATTTCCCGAAGGATTCCGCCGACGAGGGGGATTTCACGACCCCCTTCGGCATCTGGAGCGCCTTCCACTTCATGGAGAATTCCCTTACTTGGAGTAGAGTTCGACGATGAGCTGCTCGTTGACCGGAGTCGGGATCTGGGTGCGGGTCGGGATGGAAAGCACGCGTCCCGCGAGCTTCACCTTGTCGACCGACAGCCACTCCGATTCGGTCCGGCGGCTGGCACCTGCCAGCGCGGCCTGGATCACCGACAGATTCCGGGAAGATTCGGCCAGTTCCACCACGTCGCCCACCCGGAGGCGCGTCGAGGGGATGGAGGCCTTGCGACCGTTGACCAGGAAATGTCCATGCCTGACCAGTTGGCGCGCCGTGTTGCGGTTGGGCCCGAAGCCCAGGCGGTAGACGATGTTGTCCAGCCGGAGTTCCAGGAACTGCAGCAGGTTCTCGCCGGTCACGCCATGTACGTGCGCCGCTTCCTCGAAGTAGCGCCGGAACTGCTTTTCCAGCAGGCCGTAGGAACGCTTCGTCTTCTGCTTCTCGCGCAATTGCGTGCCGTATTCCGACGCCTGGCGACGTCGCAGCATGCCATGCTGGCCGGGTACGACGTTGCGGCGTTCGATGGCGCACTTCTCGGTGAAGCAACGATCGCCCTTGAGGAACAACTTCTCGTGCTCGCGCCGGCACAGCCGGCAAACGGGACCGCGGTAGACAGCCACTGGGTCAGACCCTCCTGCGCTTGCGTGGACGGCATCCGTTGTGCGGAATGCCGGTCACGTCTTTGATCGATAGGATATCGAGGCCGGTGGCCTTGATGGAGCGGACGGCGGCCTCGCGGCCAGACCCCGCACCCTTGACGAGCACGTCGGCTCGACGGACGCCGAGGTCCAAGGCAGCCTTGGCCGCGGCTTCGGCGGCGACCTGTGCCGCGAAGGGCGTGCTCTTGCGAGAGCCCTTGAATCCGGCCTTGCCTGGCGTTCCCCAGACCAGGACGTTGCCGGCCTGGTCCGTGATGCTGATGATGGTGTTGTTGAAGGAGGACAGGACGTGGATCACTCCCGTCGAATCCGCACGCTTCTTGCCCTTGCGACGCTTTTCTCCCTGCTCGGGGACGTCGGCGACCTCTGGGGTCTGGGTCTCCTGGTTTTCGGCCATTTTGCTCTCTTGAATGAGTGGGTTACTTCTTCTTGTTGGCGACGGTCTTGCGCGGACCCTTGCGCGTGCGCGCATTGGTGCGCGTGCGCTGTCCACGGACCGGCAATCCACGGCGGTGGCGGATGCCACGGTAGCAGCCGATGTCCTGCAGTCGCTTGAGCGAGATGCCGAGCAAGGACCGCAAGTTGCCCTCCACCGGGAAGTTGCCTTCCACGAAGGCGCGGATCTTGCCGATCTCCTCGTCGCTGAGTTCGCCGATCTTCTTGCCCCGTTCGATGCCCGTCTTGTCCAGGATCAAGGTCGCCCGCGTGTGCCCGACCCCGAAGATGTGGGTCAGCCCGAACTCGGAGCGCTTGTTGTTGGGGATGTCGATGCCGAGAATGCGTGCCATTTGCCTCTTACCCTTGCTTCTGAGCGTGGCGGGGATTCTTTTTGCAGATGATGCGTACGACGCCCCTGCGGCGGACGATTTTGCACTCCGTGCAACGGACTTTGATGGATGCCCTGACTTTCATCGAACCTGGTCCTTATTTGTGACGGTAGACGATGCGTCCACGCGAAAGATCGTAGGGGGACAATTCTAGTAAAACCCTGTCACCTGGCAAGATACGGATGTAGTGCTTGCGCATCTTTCCGCTGATGTGCGCCAAGATCAGGTGACCGTTTTCCAGTTCCACGCGGAACATCGCGTTGGGCAAGGGCTCCACGACTTTTCCCTCGACTTGTATGCCCTCTTCCTTGGCCATTCTCAGTAACCCTGCCGACCGCGGATCCGGCCTTTTTCGAGGAATCCCTCGTAGTGCCGGGTGCGGAGGTGGGCTTCGAATTGTCGAAGGGTTTCGAGGGCGACGCCCACGCAGATCAACACGCTGGTGCCGCCGAGGTAGAAGGTGGTTCCGAGGCTGTCCTTGATGTAGTACGGCCCGATGGAGATGATGGCCAGGAAAATCGCTCCTGGAAGCGTGATGCGAGTGAGGACGTAGTCGATGTACTCCGCGGTCTTCTTCCCGGGTCGGATGCCGGGGATGAAACCGCCCGACTTCTTGAGGTTGTCGGCGATGTCGGTGGGGTTGTACTGGACGGCCGTGTAGAAGTAGGCGAAGAAGATGATCAGGAGGCTGAAGGCGACAGAATAGGCCCAGTGCCCGGGCGTGAATACCCGCGCGAAGTCCTGCATGGCCGGCACCGAAGGCATGAAGGACGCCATGGTGCTGGGGATGAACATGATGGAGGAGGCGAAGATCACGGGGATCACGCCTGCGGTGTTCACCTTGAGGGGGAGGTAGCTTGCGGCGCCGCCCATGAGCTTGCGCCCCACCACGCGACGGGGATTCTGCAAGGGTACTCGCCGGATGCCCTGGTCGACCAGGACGATGAAGGCGATGATGGCGAACACCACGGCCAGGATCAGGATGGATCGGACCACCTCCTGGTCGCCGGACATCACCAGCTGGACTTCGTTCCACACTCCTTTGGGGATGCGCGCCACGATGCCGATGAAGATGATGAGGCTGGTGCCGTTCCCCACGCCGCGGGCGGTGATCTGCTCTCCCAGGTACATGACGAACATCGTGCCGGTGGTCAAGGTGAGCACGGTCAGGAGCGTGAAGGCGATCTTGCCCCCACCCGAGCGGAAGAATTCCACCACGATGGCGCCGCCGTCCCGCGTGGTCACCGAAAGCAGGAAGATCGAGACGCCGATGGCCTGGAGGGCGGCGATTCCCACGGTGAGATAGCGCGTCCACTGGTTGATCTTGTTGCGCCCTTCCTGGCCTTCCTTCTGCAGTTTGGCGATGGTGGGGAAGATGGTCTCCAGCAACTGCATGATGATGGATGCCGAGATGTAGGGCATGATGCCCTGGGCGAAGATGGCCGCGTGCGAAAAGGCTCCGCCGACGAACATGTTGTACATGTTGAACAGGTCGTTGGAGGAATTCGCGAAGAACGAACTCAGAGCCTTGGAGTCGATGCCGGGGGTGGGAACCAAGCCGCCCAGGCGATACAGCACCAGCATTCCCAGCGTGAAGAGGATCCGCTTCCTGAGGTCGGGGATCTTCCAGATCTGGATCAGGCTCTGCAGGAATCTCACGGTCAGGCTCCGATCAACTCGATCGTGCCGCCGGCCGACTCGACGGACTGCCGGGCGCCAGCGCTCACCGCGTGGACCTTGAGCTTGATGGCCTTGCCGACCTCGGCCTTTCCGATCAGCTTCACCTCGACGTCCGCGCGGGAGATCAGACCGGCCTTGCGCATCGCCTTCGGGTCGAACTCGGTGCCGTCCCGCTTGGCGAGGACGACGAGGTTGACTTCCTCGGGCTGGAGCACCAGGGAGTTGAAACCGCGCTTGGGAAGACGGCGCTGCAAAGGAGTCTGTCCGCCTTCGAAGGTGCGCTTGTGCTTGGCGCCGGAACGCGCATGCGCGCCGTTGTTGCCCTTGCCGGCGGTCGAGCCCTGGCCCGAACCTTCTCCGCGGCCAAGTCTCTTGGCGACTTTCTTCGCCCCTGCCTGGGGCTTGAGCTGGTTGAGGTTCACGCTTCGACTTCCTTCACGGAAACGAGATGGTTGACCACGCGCAGCATTCCACGGATCTGCACGTTGTCCGGCTGGATCACGCTGTGCCGGATGCGCCGCAACCCCAAGGCCTCGATGGTCCTGATCTGGGGTTGGGTCGAGCGCACGATGGAACGCGTCTGGGTGATTTCGAGTTTCTTGGACATGTTGTGCCTCAGCGCCGCATCTCTTCGTAGTCCTTGCGCAGACGCAAGGAGCGAAGCCCCTTGAGGGTGGCCTTGACGACGTTGTGCGGATTGGTGGATCCAAGCAGCTTGGTCAGGATGTTGTGGACACCCGCGAGCTCCAGTACCGCGCGAGCGGCACCGCCGGCGATGACGCCGGTACCTTCGGAGGCGGGTTTGAGGATGATCTTCGCCGCTCCGAACTTCGAAAAGGTCTCGTGCGGGATCGTGTGCTTGTACAGGGGGATCTCGACGACGTGCTTGCGCGCGTTTTCCGTCCCCTTGCGGATGGCTTCGGCGACGTCGTTGGCCTTGCCCGAACCGATCCCGACCCTGCCCGCACCGTTTCCGACCACGACCAAGGCGTTGAAGCCGAAACGACGTCCGCCCTTCACGACCTTGGCGACGCGGTTGATCGCGACCACCTTCTCCTGGAAATCGCCCTCGAGCGGGGTGGCGGCGTTGTCGCGTTCGTTGCGTTCGTTGGCCATGCTCAGAACTCCAGTCCAGCGGATCGGGCGGCTTCGGCAACTGCCTTCACGCGCCCGTGGTAGATGTTGCCACCGCGGTCGAACACGACCGTCGAAATGCCCTTTTCCTTGGCTTTCACCGCGATCAGCTCGCCGATGATCTTGGAAGCGTCGGTCTTGGTTCCCTCGCCGACCTTTTCCCGCACTTCCTTGGAATCGGAAGTCACGAGGGCCAGCGAAGTGCCGGTGGCGTCGTCCACCAGCTGTGCGTAGATGTGCTTCAGGCTGCGCCGCACCGCGAGGCGGGGACGCGCTGCGGTGCCTTCGACCTTGGAACGGACCCGAGCGTGGCGGGCGATCCTGGACTGGTACCTCTGGGAGGCGATCTTGGACATGGGTGTTCCTTTACCCGGACTTCTTGCCGGCCTTGCGGCGAATGGTCTCGTCTGTGTATTTGACTCCCTTGCCCTTGTAGGGCTCGGGTGCGCGGAAGCCTCGGATTTCCGCGGCGACCTGGCCGACTTCCTGCTTGTCGGCTCCTTCCACCACGATCTTGTTCTGGCCTTCGACTTTGACAGAAATCGTCTTGGGAGGAGTGAACTCCACCGGGTGGCTGTATCCGAGGAACAGGGTTATGCCGTGTCCCTTCTGCTCGCCCCTGTAGCCCACGCCGATGATCTCCAGGTCCTTGCGGAACCCGACGCTCACGCCCTTGACCATGTTGGCGGCCAAGGCGCGCTGGGTTCCGTGGAGGGCCTTGATGGCGCCTTCCTCGCTGGAACGCACGAACGACAGCACGTTGCCTTCGATCTGGACGTCGATCGCCGGATGGACGTCGCGGCTCAGCTTGCCCTTGGGCCCCTCGACCAGCAGGGTGCGGCCCTTGAGGCTGGCCTTCACCTTGTCCGGAAGCACGATGGGATTTTTTCCGACACGAGACATGGGTTCACCAGACCTTGAGGAGGATTTCCCCACCGACATTGGCCTCGCGGCTCTGCCTGTCGGTCAGGACACCCTTGGGGGTGGAAAGGATCGCGTATCCCAGTCCGTTGATGACCTTGGGGATCTCTCCCACGCCGGCGTAGAGACGCCGACCTGGAGTGGAAACCCGCTCGAGGCCTTGGATGACCGGTGTCCGTCCGTTGTACTTCAGGAGGATCTTGATGATCCCCTGCCGTCCATCGTCCACGACGACGAATTTGCGGATGAATCCGGTCTCCTGGAGAACCCGGGTCACTTCCCGCTTGATGTTGGAAGCCGGTATGTCCACCGAGCGGTGGCCCGCGCTGGACGCGTTGCGAATCCGAGTTAGGAAATCGCCAATCTGATCGCTGCTCGCCATTCTTTTGGTCTCCGGTACGGGTTACCAGCTGGCCTTGGTGACTCCGGGCAGATCGCCCGCGAGCGCGAGCTCGCGGAAGCAGATCCTGCACAACCCGAAATCCCGAAGGAAAGCCCTGGGGCGTCCGCAACGGCGGCACCTGTTGTAGCGGCGGACTCGGAACTTGGGAGTCTTCCGCTGCTTTTCGATCATCGCACGTCTGGCCATCGTTCCCTCAGTTCTTGCGGAAAGGCATCCCCAGGCCTTCGAGAAGAGCATAGGACTGCTCGTCGCTCGGAGCGCTGGTGACGAAGGTGATGTTCATTCCCAGGATCGTCTCGACCTTGTCGAAGTCGATCTCCAGGAAGATGATCTGTTCCTTGATGCCCAAGGTGTAGTTCCCGCGGCCATCGAATCCCTTGCGGGAGACTCCGCGAAAGTCGCGAACGCGTGGAAGCGAGATGTGTATCAGGCGTTCGAGGAACTCGAACATCCGTTCGCCGTGCAAGGTGACCTTGGCTCCGATGGCCTGGTTCTCGCGCAGCTTGAAGTTGGAAATGGCCTTCTTCGCCCTGGTGATCACGGCTTTCTGGCCCGTGATCGCGGTGAGGGTCTTGACGGCCTCTTCGATGAGCTTCGGGTTCTGGGTGGCTTCGCCCACCCCCATGTTCAAGACGATCTTCTGCAGGCGTGGCACCTGCATCACGTTCTTGAGCTCGAACCGTTCCTTCAGGGAAGGAATGGACACCTCTATGTATTTCTTCTTGAGCTGGTTCATTTCGTCTTTCCTCTCAAACCGGCTCGCCCGTGGCCTTCGAGACACGGATGCGCTTGCCCGCTTCGTCGGCCTTCCAGCCGACCCGCACGGGCTTCCCATCCTTGCCGACCAGGACGACGTTCGACGCGTCGATGGGCGCCTCGATCTGCCGGATTCCGCCCTTTGGATCCTGCGGAGACGGTTTCACGTGCTTCTTGACGTGGTTCAAGCCCTCGACCAGCACCTTTCCCTTGGCGGGAAAGGCCTGGAGCACGAGCCCGGTCTTGTTCTTGTCTTTTCCCGCGAGGACCAGCACCCGGTCCCCCTTCTTCACCTTCAAGCTCATTTCAGATCACCTCCGGAGCGAGCGAGACGATCTTCATGAACTGGCGTTCGCGGAGTTCACGCGCCACCGGGCCGAAGATGCGCGTTGCCTTGGGCTCGCGGGCGTCGTTGATGATGACCGCGGCGTTGTCGCCGAACCGTACGTAGGATCCGTCCGTGCGCCGAACGGCGCTGCGGGTCCTGACGATGACGGCCTTCTGGACGGCGCCCTTCTTCACGGGAGCTCCGGGAGTCGCCAGCTTGACGGAGACGACGATGACGTCGCCGACCGAAGCGTAACGGCGCTTGGATCCCCCGAGAACCTTGATGCACATCACTTCGCGAGCGCCCGAATTGTCGGCGACCACGAGCCTGGATTGCTGCTGGATCATCGGTTGCTTCTCCTCAGCGCTTCCGCTCGACGATTCGGACCAGACGCCAGCGCTTGCGAGCCGAGAGAGGACGGGTTTCCATGATCTCCACGAGATCCCCTTCCTTCGCGTCGTTGGTCTCGTCGTGTGCCATCACCTTGGTGGACAACGTCACGACACGTCCGTACTTGGGGTGGCGCTTCTTGCGCTCCACGGTCACTGTGATGCTCTTGTCCATCTTGTCGCTGACCACGCGCCCGACGATGACCTTGCGGTTTGCGCGAGCGTCCGTCGTGGCGACGGCTTCGACCTGCGTCTCGCTCATCGGATCCCCTTGATCTTCTCGGTGATGACGGTGTTCATCCGCGCGATCTCCCGCCTGGATTGCCTGAGCGAGGAGGAATCCTCCAGCTTTCCCAGGCTGTGCTGCAATTTCTTCTGGAAATGGGCGTCCTTGGCCTCGACCAGCCGCTCCTGGAGTGCGTCCGTGGCCAATTCGCGCATTTCCCTCGGCTTCTGGATCTTCATAGGATGTCCACTCCCAGGATCTTGACCTTGATCGGAAGCTTCTGGGCGGCCAGCGCCAAGGCTTCCCGGGCCACGGATTCTTCCACTCCACCGACCTCGAACAAGACCCGTCCGGGATGGGTCACGGCGACCCAGCCTTCGACGTTTCCCTTGCCCGAACCCATGCGGGTCTCCGCGGGCTTCTTCGTGAAAGGCTTGTCCGGAAAGACGCGGATCCACACCTTGCCGCCGCGCTTCATGTGGCGGGTCATGGTGACGCGAGCGGCTTCCAACTGACGGTTGGTGATCCAACCCTCTTCCATGGCCTGGAGTCCGTACTCGCCGAAGGAGACGTTGGCTCCCCGGGTCGTCACGCCCTTCATGTGGCCGCGCATGACCTTGCGGTGCTTGACGCGCTTGGGGCTCAGCATGGGCTCAGGCCTCCTGCCCGACTTCGTCGGCGTTGCGGTTGCGGCGGATGATTTCGCCCTTGCAGATCCAAACCTTCACGCCGATGGTGCCGGAGGTGGTATGGGCCGTCGCCGTCGCGTAGTCGATGTCGGCGCGCAGCGTGTGCAGGGGAATGCGGCCATCGCGGTACTTCTCGGTGCGGGCGATC
>CAYXXL010000053.1:0-12557 GCA_964469025.1 uncultured Fibrobacteria bacterium | reverse complement strand
GTTCCCCATCCACCTTCACCCGGCCATCCCGGATCAGGTCTTCCACGGCCCGGCGCGACCCCAGGCCGCAGGCCGCGAGGTACCTGTTGATCCTCATGCGAGCTCTCCCACGGCTTCCAGGAGAAGCCCCCACCGGAGACCGAGGTCGGAGACGATGGCGGTTTCCGGCTTCAGATGCTCCAGGGCGAAGCGGAGCGTCGCGAGTCCGGACGGAAGGATCTCGACGCGGCCCGCGGAAAGCCCGGGAAGCCGCGCGCGCAGGTTCACGGGAAGCTTGTCGAGCTCCGCCAGCCACTTGTCCACGAGTTCCACCGTCAAGGCGTGCCCTTCCACCCGGGTGCCGTCGTAGTCGGCCATCGCGAGTTCCAGCGCCACCAGGGTGGTCGCGGTCCCGCCCACGGCCACGAGATCGCAGCCGGCATAGGCGGGCTTCTTCACCTGGGCCTCGCGGAAGGCGAGCTTGACGTGCTTGAGCAGTGCCTCCCGGGTGGTCTCGCGGAAGGCTTCGTACAGACGCACGGCCCCGATGGGCATGCTCACGGCGCGCTTTCCGTTGTCGATCTCCAGGCTTCCCCCGCCCAGGTCCAGGACCACGAGCTTCTTCGCCTGGGGATAGCGGGAGGCCACGGCCCGGCGCACCAGCCGTCCCTCCTCCTCGCCGGAAAGCACCCGCGGGCTTATCCCCAGGACGCGTTGGACGATCGTCGTCGCGGCCTGCGGGTTGGCTGCCTTGCGCACCGCCTCGGTCATGCCCACGGCGCGAAGGCGCCCCCCCACCAGGGCCAGATCCCTGCGAAACCCCAGGAGGCTCGCTTCCAACCGTTCGAGCGCATCCTTGGACAGATCCTGCCCGGGCTCCCATCCCTTGCCGATGCGGCAGATCGATTCCCTCTGGAGTCTGGCCCTCCACGTGCCGCCCTCGCGGGAAGCCGCGAGGAGGAGGGCGGAATTGGTCCCCACGTCCACCACGGCCTCAAGCACCGGGCGGTTCCGACGGTCGTTCTTCCATGCGTCGCTGGAATTCTGCGGCCATGCGCGCGGGGTCCGCAAGGAGGACCCGGGCCTGGACCACGGCGTCGTCCACGGCATCCGGCCCGAAGCGCGCGGTCCAATCGGCGACGATCGCCCCCGTTTCGCTGCCGGGGACCTCGCCCTTGCGGACTTCCAACGCGAGCCCGAGGGCCAACCGGATGCCCAGGCCCCGGATCCCGTCGTCCCTCTCCCGGATCAGTCGGTCCAGGCGGTCGATGCGTTCCTGTAGTTCCAAGGCGGCGGCGTCCATCGTGTCCATGAGGGACGGGCAAAGGTAGCCCTTCGGAGCCCGGGGTCGTTCACCTACATTGGAGGAGATGATCGAATTCGTCCGAGGCAAGGTCCACGCGCGCGACAACGGGCGACTCGTGGTGGACATCGGAATGCTCGGCCTGGCGGTGGATGTCCCCGTTTCCGTGAGCCTGGAAGCTCCCGCTCCCGGGCAGGAGATCCATCTCCACACCCACCTTCTGGTGCGGGAAGACGCGCTCCAATTGGTGGGATTCTCTTCGGACACGCAAAAGCGGATGTTCCAGGCGCTGACCAGCGTATCCGGCATCGGCCCCAAGGTGGCCCTGAAGGTGCTCGGGGAGATCGATCCCGGCGAACTCGCGGCGGCCATCGTCCGCGGGGATGTGGCCCGGCTCACCAAGCTTCCCGGAGTGGGCCGGAAAACAGCTGAAGTCCTGGTGGCCCACCTGCGCGACGCCATGGGGAAATCCGCGGGAACCCACAAGGGTGCACCGGCCCGACTGGCCGTCGTCTCCACGGGCCCAACCAGCCCCTCGAACGACGCCATCCTCGCTCTCCAAGCCTTGGGGGTGGATCCCCTGCGGGCTCGAGCGGCGGTGCTCGCGGCAGCGGAGGCGATGGAAGGGGCCGACACGTCCCTTCTGGTCGGCGAAGCGTTGCGAAGGCTCTGAGATGGGGAATTCATCCGCACGGTCCACCTGCCGCGGGAAGCGACATGGTCCGGCCAAGGACGTGATCGCTCCAGGTTTAGGCTAATCTTTCCTTGATGCGGAGGGACCCGGGTCTCCTCCGAACGACCCACCGGAGGAATCGTGACGCGCTGGCACCTAGTGGAAGAAAGGGACGGGCAGTCCCACCAGATCGAACTGCCCACCGACCCCGGGGAACTCCGATCGGCCATCGAGCAGTACGCAAGGGACGGCCGCCGCCTGCACGACGCCTGCCTGGAAAAGGCTCCCCTGCACGGCGCGAACCTGCGCAAAGCGGACATGGAATGCGCGAACCTCAGGCATGCCGACCTCTCGGACGCCAACCTGAGAGGGGCCAACCTCGAAGACGTCGACCTGGACCAGGCCATCCTCGCCGGAGCCAACCTCAAGCACGCGGATCTCTCCGGGGCCAACCTGCACAAGGCGGACCTTCGCGGAGCGAACCTGCAAAAAGCGAATCTGGAAGGGGCGGACCTTTCCGACGCCGACCTGACCGGTGCGACCTTGTCCGGAGCGGTGCTGGACGATGCGACCCTGGTGCGCGCGAACTTCTCCAACGCGGATCTTTCCGAGGGCCGCCTCAACCGGACCGACTGCCTGGAAACCAATTTCCGCGACGCCCGCATGATCGACGTGGATCTCGTGAAGGCGCGCATGATCTCCACCGATTTCCGGGGTGCCAACCTGATGCTCGCCGAATTCCAGGGTGGCCTGCTGCGGCACGTCCGGTTCGAGGGCGCGGTGCTCGGAGGGTCCGACTTCACCGGAGTGGAAGTGGAGGAGACCGACCTCTCGCCCGCGGAACTCGACCACGCCACCGGAGTTCCGACCAGGCACTCCCGCCACTGGAAGACGGTGGTCCACGGATTCGATTCCGGACGCATCCTCCTCCAGTCCCATGAAGATCTGGTTCCGGCGCTGGAATTGGCGGCTCGCGAGGGCAAATCCCTGCAGTCCGCGGACCTTGCCGGCGAGGACATGAGCCGGGCGATGCTCCAGGACGTGGATCTTCGCCGCGCCGACCTGGAAGGAGCCCGTTTCGAGGGGTCGCTGCTTTCGGCGGCCCGGCTGCGCGAGGCGCGGTTGACGGAAGCCGTTCTTTGCGGCGCCGACCTGGAGGACGCCCACCTGCAGGACGCCACGCTCGTGCGCGCCGACCTCACAGCCGCCAACTTGCAAGGCGCCTGTCTGGAAGGAGCTGACCTCACCGGTGCCGTGCTGTGCGGAGCGGATCTCCGCCGGGCCAACCTGCGCGGAGCCCGGCTGTCCGATGCCGACCTTTCCCTGGCCAACCTGGAAGGAGCGGTCCTGGAATCCACATCACCCGCGGAGGTGCCGGTCCGATGATCGCCTTGACCGCGATCGCAGCCTTGCTGCTGCTGTCCGGAGACGGAGACCGCCTGCAGTTGGCGCGCAAGCTCGAGTCCAACGGGCAGCACCTCGCCGCCATCCGGGAGTTCCAGAACGCTTTGGAGGATTCCCCCGACCAGGCGGAAGTCTGGACGGAAATGGCCGAGGCCAGGATGGGCGCGGGCCAGACCCGGGAGGCGATCGGCGATTTCTCCCGGGCGGTCAGGCTGGACCCCACGGGAGTGCGACAGCAGAAGGGGCTGGCCGGTGCGGTGGAGCAGTCCGACAACCCGCAGCGGGCATTGCTGGAATGGCGGCGCGTCTCGCAGATCGCGACCGGTCCGGACCAGGCCGAGGCCGAATCGCACGTGCAACGGATCCTTTCCGCGATCGGTCAGGCACCCGAGTCCGCCGCCGCTCCCGCCGTCCAGGCGGCACCTCCCCCGTCGCCGAAGGCTCCGCCGGCTTCCCCGCCCCAGTCCGTGCACGCCTCCGGATCCGATCCCGCGGCGGTGAAGAAGGCCGTGGAACTGTGGAAGGGGGGGAAGCGCGACCAGGCGTTGGAGATCCTCCGCAGGATCATCCGCGCGAAACCCACGCCCGAGGCCTACTACTACGCCGGGGTCATGCGGTTGGAGGAGAAGAAGTTCGACATGGCGGAGTTCAACCTCCGCAAGGCCACCTCCGACAAGCAACTGGGGGGGTCCGCCTGGTACTGGCTGGGAAGATGCCTGGATTCCCGCGGCAAGGCCAGGGACGCCGCCGACGCCTTCCGCAAATCCCTTTCCGAGTCGCCGAAAGGCGAATTCGCCCCCGAGGCGCGAGCCCGCCTGGAAGGACCCAAGCCTGACAAATCCCGTCCCGAGGCCGCCGCCAAGCCCAGGGAGGTCGCGCCGGAATCGGCGCCGCAGGTCCTGCCAGACTCCCTTCGGGGGGCCTACTCGTGGTACCCGCCGGACCTTCGGTTTCCGCCCGGGGACGGCTCGGCGGCCGGCAGGATGCTGGACGAGGCGGCGGGACAGTCGGCGAAGAAGCAGCACGACCTGGCCCTGTCCACCCTGGAACAGCTCCGCCTCAAGGAGAGCGCTTCGCCCGCTGCGGAACTCGCTCCGCTGGCGGGAGCCCTGGTGTACGACGCCATGGGTCTCCCCACCAACGCCCTTTCGCAGGTGCAATCCTTCCTGAAGGACCATCCCACCAACCCCCTGGCCGACTACGCACGGCTGGTCGAAGGGATCACCTTCCTCCGAGCCGGTCGTGCCGATTCGGCGGCGTCCGTCCTGGGGCCGCTTCCCATGGCTTCCAAGACCTCCCTCTGGACGGAATCCGTCCGCCAATCCGCCCTGGCCGAAGCCCTCCGGCTCTCCGGCAAGCCTTCGGAATCCGTCTCCGCCCTCCTGCTCGCCTTCCAGTCCGAGACCGATGCCCGGCAACGCCGTTCGCTGGCGCTGCGGATCGGTCGCGAGGCCTCGAAGGCCGGAACCCCGCAGCAGGCCTTGGATCCGCTGACCGAGGCGCACAAGGGTTGCGACCGCTCCGGAACCTGCCTGGAGGTTTCCATCTCCGAAGCCGACCTGCTCTGGACCGCGGGCAAGGCGGCGCAGGCCCAGGCCGTCTACGAGGAGGTCGTCAAGACCTGGCCCCAATCGACGGAAGCCCCTTGGGCGATCTACCAGATCGGAAGCGCGCTCGACGGGCAGGGACGGCATGGCGAGGCCATTTCCACCTGGAAGGACCTGGCGGCGAAGTACCCCGGCAACTACTGGTCCGCCCAGGCCAAGCTGCGTCTGGAGGACGCCGTCTGGCAGGGCCGATACCCGGAGGGAAAATGA
Source organism: uncultured Fibrobacteria bacterium (assembly GCA_964469025.1). GTDB lineage: Bacteria > Fibrobacterota > Fibrobacteria > UBA5070 > UBA5070 > UBA5070. Next base: position 7,381 of record CAYXXL010000053.1, on the reverse strand, counting down.
GCTACAGCACGTCCCAGGAAGTGTTCCTCAAGCACTTCTTCACGAGCGTGGACAGCGACGTGTATTGCGCCACCGACGCCATGCCCATGGCTCTGTGGGCGTTCCTGGAGGGGGGATACAGCCGATCCCAGCTTTCGATGCGGGACCGGTTCCTCAGGATCTTCGAGGAGATCCGCGAGAAGGACGAGGACGAACCCACCATGGAGGAACTCGCGGACGCCGTGGCCAAGGCTCGGCTTCCCGTCCTCGAGGGGGCGCTCAGGAAGGCGTCGGGATTCATGTCCAAGTGGGCCGTCGAGTACGGACACAACAGCCTGAAGGACAGCTCCGTCGACCGCTTCGCGATCGAGAACGTCAGCCAACGCGCGGCCAAGCTCCTCGAACACAGCCAACTGGGAGCCTTCCAGGAGAAGAGCACCCGGTACCTGGACTTCTCCGAAGACGCCTTGGTGTACCCCGCCGACCTTCTGACCAGCCCCTACGGCGAGGAGACGCGCTGGCAGGGACGCCAGATGATGGTCGCCTACCGGAAGCTGCTGGACCGCCTGAAGCTCCACTTCGAGACCCATCTTCTGCGGCGCGAATTCAAATCGGAGGCGGCCTGGCGCAGGACGGCGCATGCGCGCGCCTTCGACGTGGCCCGCTACCTCCTTCCCTGCGCCGTGAGGACCTCGGTCGGGGCCACGCTCCCGTCCAGGGAAACGGAAAGACACATTTCCGCCCTCCTCGCCTCTCCCCACGGCGAGATCCGCGCCTTGGCGGGGAAGATGCGGGACGAATCCATCAAGATCAACCCCGGCCTCCTGAGGCACGTGCAACCCGGTCCCTACCTGGAACGGACCCTGGGCGACCTCTCGCTTCTCGCCGGCGATCTGGGCTGGTCCAGCCCGGTGCAGGCGCTGGAGCCCTCGACGACCCTCTCCTGGATCAGTCCCGACATCGAACTCCTGGCGCTTTCCTCCGCGCTCGCGGCCACGGAACGGTTCGCGCTGCCGTCCGCGGAGCTCCGCGAGAGGATCCGTTCGGCAGGTCCCGATCTGGCTCGGCGGATCGCGGAGGCGGCGCTCTCCTCCCGCGGTCCCCACGACGACTGGCCCAAGGAATTCGCGGTCGGACAGATCGGGTTCGACCTGGTCCTGGATTTCGGAGCCTGGCGAGACCTGCAGCGACATCGCGTGGGTCTGCAGCTTCGGACTCGCCCGGTCGTCGAGTTGGGATACTCGGTGCCCGACGAACTCTTCCATCCGGAACTTTCGGAGGAGCACGACCTCTACCGCAGATCCATGGATCGGGCCGGGGAGTTCCACGCCCGCGTGGCCCGCGAACGCCCGTTCGACGCGGAATACCTCGCCTGCCTGGGGCACCACTGCGCCTGGACCTGCGCGATGGACCTGCGCCAGTGGGCCTACCTGGTGGAGCTGCGCTCCGGCGCCTCGGGACATGTCAGCTACCGCCGCATCGCGCAGCGGATGGCCCGCGAAGTGCTCCCGCACGTTCCCCTGCTGGCTCCGTACCTGCGCGTCGACTGGTCGGGGGAGACGGATCGGAGACAGGCCGAGGAGCGGACGCAGGAGAAGCTCGCCAAGGTCGCGGGAGCGGGATCTTGACCGATCTCCTCCAGGAGCTCTTCTCGCTCCAGGCGTCCTTGAACGACCGCATCTTCGCGAAGCGCGGATTGCGCGGATCCGATGGACGGATCTTGTCTGCGGATGGCCTGGCCAGGGCGGCGGGCGGCGGCGATGTCGCGCCCGGTTCGGATGTCTCCGTCTGGCTTTCCAACTACCTGCGCGCCCTCCAGGAGGAAGGCCGCGAGTTGTCCGAGGAGATCCCCTGGAAATGGTGGTCCAAGGAGAGCCTGGACATGGAGGCCATCCGGGTGGAAATCGTGGACATGCTCCATTTCTGGCTTTCCCTCGCGCTGGCCGCGGGCCTGGATGCGAAGGAAACGCACCGCCTGTACCTGCTCAAGAACCGGGTGAACCTGGACCGCCAGGAATCGGGATACGACGCTTCGGCCAAGACCGGACGCGACGACCTCCACGTCCGATGACCCTGTTCGTCGCCGCGGTGTGCGCGCTGGTCCGGCGGGAGGGACGGATCTTGGCCATGCGCAGGTCGATGGCCAAGGATGCCGCGCCGGGCATCTGGGAGGCGCTGTCGGGAAGGATCGAACCCGGCGAATCCCCGCTGGAGGCCGTGCACCGGGAGATCGAGGAGGAATCGGGCCTTTCCGTGCGCGTCCATCCGCGCCCCCTGGTGGCCCACGCCTCGGACCGCGCCGGCGTTCCCATGCTCATCGTCTACTATTTCGCGGATTGGCTGGAGGGCGAGGTCCGGCTCTCCGAGGAGCACGAAGCCTACGCCTGGTTGGACCCGGACGAATTCGCCCGGCGCACGCCCATCGCGCCGCTGGCCGAGGCGGTCCGTCACGTGCTGACCGGCGGACCCCTGTAGCCCAGACCCCTGTAGGGATCGGGCATGCCCGATCCCTACAGGGGTCTGGGCGGCACGTGGCGCACCCGGGACCGTTGGAGCCGTTCCCTGCCCAGCCGGAAGGTCCAGGCACCGCCGAACAGGAGCACTAGGGCGGAGAGGTAGGCCCAGACCATGAAGGCGATGGCGGCCGCAAGAGGTCCTTGGACCACGGTGAGATTCTTGTTCGACCCCACCACCAACAGGAACAGCCCCTTGAGCTGGTCCAGGGCCAGGGTCACGCCCAGGGCGGGGACCAGGGCGTTGCGAAGCGCCGGCTTGCGACGCGGCAGGTGGTGCAGCAGCAGGAAGATCCCCGCCCAGGTGACGACTGCGGAAAGCGCCAAGGTGCCTGCCTGGATCGCGAGACCCGCAGGTCGCAGGAGGAGCTTGGGGAGATCGTTGGCCATGGGGTCCAACTGCGAGATCCCCAGGGAAAGGATCTGGAAGGAGAGACGCGCCAGAAACGAGAGCAGGGTCGCCACCGCGAGGCCCAGGAGCAGTCCCAGGGAACTGAACAGGACCGCGAGGAAGCTCGCCCACCTCTGGAGGACGGGCGACGGGGGCGAGTTGTCTCCGCCCACGCCGTCCAACGCGGTGCGAAGCGCCGCGAACAGCCCCATGGACGACCAGGCGAGGCCGGCCACGGACACCGCGCCCAGGGTTCCCGAGATCCGTTGCAGCACTGGCAGGGTGTCCGACAGGAATTGACGTCCGTTGGGCATGTAGGATCCCAGCAGCCGGATGGCCTGGACCGACAGCGCAGGGTTCTCCAGGAGCCGGGTGGACACCACCACCAGGAGCATCAGGAAGGGGAAGATCGAGAGGATCGCGTAGTAGCTGATGGCGGCGGCCTGGGAAAAGGCCCCGCTTTTCCCAAGGTCTGGGAACGCCAGGAGGAAGGACCGGCCGAGCGACACCCATTCTCCTCCGAATTCCTTCAGACTCCAGGATTTCTCGAACCCGTCGCCCATGCGCCATCCAAGCTAGAACAAGGCTGTCACCCGGTCAGGAAGACCGCCATCTTCACGTCCGAGGCGAGAGGAAGGTCCGGCTGGCTTGCACGAGGATCCCGATGCCCCAGCCCATGATGGGCCACTGCGCCCAGGTCAGGGCGTGGTTGTGGAAAAGGTCCACCGCCAGGAAGAACACGCACATGCCCAGGTAGATCGAGAGGTGCGAATAGAACTTGCCACGTCGCAACCTGGAATCGTCATCCGATCGATCCTGCGGTCGCGACAAACCCGCTGGCATGGGGGTCGGCGCCTCCGACAGCATGCCCACGTCCACCCCAAAGGCCCCGGCCAGGGCCAGGCGCGTCTCGGCCGAAGCGTTCCCCTCCCGTTCCACCCTCTGCACGGTGCGCAGGCTCAGTCCAGCGGCATCCGCCAAGCGTTCCTGGGACCAGGATCGCGCCTCGCGCAAGAGGCGCAATTTGGTGGGGTCCACCTTCATGTCCAACTCGACCATCGGTCCATCTCCTTCCACGCTAGATCGCGTATGGAACCAATGTCAAGCATTCCGCGTCGTTTGGCGCCGACAGTTGTCCGCCAATCGTGCGACAGTGGATGTTCGCCACCCGTAGGGATCGGGCATGCCCGATCCCTACGGGTGTCAGGCCATCAGCCCAATCTCTTGTTCAATTCCTCCAGCATCTTCATCGCCGCGTTGGGAATGATGGTTCCCGGTCCGAAGATGGCCGCCGCCCCGTTCTTCAGGAGGAAGTCGTAGTCCTGGGCGGGGATCACGCCGCCGCAGATGATCATGATGTCGGGACGACCCAGCTTGGCCAGTTCGTCGCGCAACTGGGGAAGGAGCGTCTTGTGCCCGGCCGCCAGCGAACTCATGCCCACGATGTGGACGTCGTTCTCCACCGCCTGGCGGGCCGTCTCCTCCGGCGTCTGGAACAGCGGTCCGATGTCCACGTCGAAGCCGAGGTCGGCGTAGGCCGTGGCCACCACCTTGGCGCCGCGGTCGTGGCCGTCCTGTCCCATCTTGGCGATCAGGATGCGCGGGCGACGCCCATGCTCCTGCTCGAAGGCGTCGGTCGCCTTGCGCACGTTGGAGACTTCGTCGGCCTCGCCGAACTCGGAGCTGTAGACACCGGAGATGGAACGGATCACGGCCTTGTGCCTCCCCCAGACCTTTTCCAACGCGAAGGAGATCTCGCCCAGCGATGCCCGGGCGCGCGCGGCGTCGATGGACAGCTTGAGCAGATTTTCCTTGATCTCGCCCGATGCCGCCTTGGTCAGGGCGGTCAGGCATTCCTGGACCTTGGGCTCGTCGCGCTCGGCGCGCAGCTTGGCCAGGCGCTTGATCTGCGAATCGCGAACCGCGGCGTTGTCCACATCCAGGATCTCGATGGCGTCTTCCTGCTCCAGGCGGAAGCGGTTGACGCCAACGATGACTTCCTTGCCCGAGTCGATGCGCGCCTGGCGCCGCGCGGCGGCCTCTTCGATGCGCATCTTGGGAAGGCCGGTCTCGATGGCCTTGGACATCCCCCCCAGCTCCTCCACTTCCTGGATGAGCTTCCAGGAGCGGTGCATGAGTTCGTCGGTGAGGGCCTCGACGTAGTACGAACCGCCCCATGGATCCACGATCTTGCATATGCCCGTCTCGTCCTGCAGGAAGAGCTGGGTGTTGCGGGCGATGCGGGCGGAGAAGTCCGTGGGCAGGGCGATGGCTTCGTCCAGGGCGTTGGTGTGCAGCGATTGGGTGTGTCCCAGGGCCGCCGACATCGCCTCGATGCAGGTGCGCGCCACGTTGTTGAAGGGGTCCTGCTCGGTGAGGGACCAGCCCGAGGTCTGCGAGTGGGTGCGCAACGCCATGGACTTGTTGGACTTGGGGTTGAACTGCTTGATGATCTTGGACCAGAGCATCCGGGCCGCCCGGAGCTTCGCCACTTCCATGAAGAAGTTCATGCCTTCGGCCCAGAAGAAGGACAGCCGGGGCGCGAAGGCGTCGACGTCGATGCCCGCCTTCATGCCGGTGCGCACGTATTCCAAACCGTCCGCCAAGGTGTAGGCCATCTCGATGTCGGCGGTGGCGCCGGCCTCCTGCATGTGGTAGCCGGAGATGGAGATGGAGTTGTACTTGGGCATGTACTTGGACGTGAACTCGAAGATGTCCGCGATGGACCGCATCGACCCTTCGGGAGGATAGATGTAGGTGTTGCGCACCATGTACTCCTTGAGGATGTCGTTCTGGATGGTGCCCGAAAGCTTGTCCAGCGAGACGCCCTGCTCTTCCGCGGTCACGATGTAGAACGCGAGCACCGGCAACACCGCGCCGTTCATGGTCATGGAGACGGACATCTGGTCGAGCGGGATGCCGTCGAACAGGATCTTCATGTCGAGGATGGAATCGATGGCCACGCCCGCCTTGCCCACGTCGCCCACCACGCGCGGGTGGTCGGAGTCGTAGCCGCGGTGGGTGGCGAGGTCGAACGCCACCGACAGGCCCTTCTGGCCGGCCGCGAGGTTCCGCTTGTAGAAGGCGTTCGATTCCTCGGCGGTGGAGAAGCCCGCGTACTGGCGGACGGTCCACGGCTTGTTCACGTACATGGTGGTGTACGGTCCGCGCAGGAAGGGAGGGATGCCGGAGGTGAACCCCAGGTGTTCCAGCGGTTCCAGGTCTTCCGGCCCGTACAGGGGCTTGACCTGGATCTGTTCCAGGGTGTCCCAGACGAGATCGGACAATTTCTTTCCGGTCTTCGCTTCCACGGACTTGGCCCAGGTGGCGTAGTCGACCGCCGGGGTCGCGGGTTTCCTGTAGTCGAGCTTGGTGAAATCGGGATCGCTCATGCCGCCGCTCCGATCTTCTTCTGGAGGCCGCCGAGCACAGCGAGCAGGTCGGCCCGGACATGGATGAAATCGTCGATGCCCGACGCCTTGTGGGCCTCGATCTGGTCGGCGGGATGGCCCGCGAGGATCACGGAGACCCCGGGGATGGCGGCCTTCATGGCAGGCACGAGCTGCGGGACCAGTTCGGGATAGGTGTCGTCCGTGCTGCACAGCACCACCACCTTCGCGCCCGACGCCTTGGCGGCTTCGGCGGCGGCCGACGCGGTGTCGAATCCCGTCTTCGGGTACACCACCTCGAATCCGCCGACCTCGAGGAAACCGCGCGAAAAGTCGCCGCGCCCCTTGTGCTGGGAAACCGGCCCCATGACGGCCAGGAAGACCTTCGGGCGCGAACCGGTCTTGGCGAGGCTCTTGTCCGCCGCCTCGCGCAAGGCCTCGAACTTTTCCGAAAGCCGATGCAGGCGCAGCGGCACGATGGAAGGCCGCTCGGCATCGTTGGCGCGGATGACGCGGGTGATTTCCCCGAGCGTGGCTCCCGCCAGGACGGCTTCGATGGCGGCGTTCACCATCTTCTCGTCGGTGACGCCCAGAAGATCGGAGAGCTTCCCGATCACCTTGGCGTGCTTGACGTCGTCGTAGGCGGTGCGGAATTCGCCCACCGCCGCCACGCGGGACTTGAAGATGGCGGCGTAGTCGGGCTTGCGCCCTTCCACCTTCTTCTCCCCGAGGTTGGCGTACTGGTTCACGCCCACCTGGATGTCCTTGCGGGTGGCCAGGGCCGCTTCCTTGGCCTTGGCGACCTTCTCCACTTCCGACTGGATGAACCCGGATTGGAGGGATGCCAACGCGCCGCCCTTGCCTTCCACTTCCTGGAACAGGCTCCAGGCCTTCTGGGCGATCTGGTCGGTGAGCCATTCCACCGCCCACGATCCGCCCGCGGGGTCCACCACGTGGCGCAACTGCGCTTCGGTGGCCAGCAGGATCTGGGTGTTGCGACTGATGCGGCGCGAGAATTCGTCCGGCAGCCCGAAGACCTCGTCGAAGGGGGTCACGACATCGCCGGCGACGATGGACTTCGCCCGTTAACCAGCGGATACTGGTTCATC
>CAYXXL010000052.1:0-12722 GCA_964469025.1 uncultured Fibrobacteria bacterium | reverse complement strand
ACGAGTGTTCGATCCCGGTCATCAGGCGGTTCCCCTTGCCCACCAGGACATCGCCGCGCTCGGCGACCATCCGGGCGCTGTCGGCCAGAATCTGCGTGGTACGCACCAGGCGGAGCCCGGCGACTCCCAAGCTTTCGGCGGTGACGGAGGTGCGGCGCAGCCCGGTGGCCATCGTGTCCGTTTCCGCGAGGATCCGGGGCACCTCGAACTCCGCCACGGAGCCCAGCTTGTCCAGCCTGTCGAGGGTCCTTCCGCTGCGGACCGCCGCATGGTCGAAGGCCACGACCGTGGTCATGGTGCGCCGGTAGAGATCGTCCTTGACCAAAATCGCCCCGATCGTGGTGTTCGTGTCCGTCACCAGATGCAAAAGGGAATCCACCCTGGTCAGGGTCATCCGGAATTGGACCGTGAGGTTGGCGATGGAGCCCAAGGCGGTCTCCAGGTCCTGCGGGGGTCCCAGTTTCAGCGTGTCCCCCGGGAGCAACTGGGGAGCCGAGGGATCGCCCTTCTCGATGTTGAGCACCCGATCGGACACCACGTTCCGGTCGCGCTTGAAATACGCCACCGAAGTGCGGCGGATGAGGGCGGCGTACCGATGCTTGAGGGAAAGCTCGAGGACGACACGGGTGTCGGTCAGGTCGAGCCGGACATCCTCGACCGTTCCCACCTGGACGCCGTTGAGCAGGACTTTCGCCCCCCGGGACATGCCGGTGCCGTCGTCGAAGAGCGCGTAGGCCGTGTACTGGGGTTCGAACACGTCGTTGCGCAGGAGGTAGGCGGCGGTGGCGGCGGCGAACACGACGAGGCTCGCGAGGAGGACGGATCCTGTCAAAAAATGGCGCACCTCGCGGATGCGCAGGAGGTCCTTCCACCCGACATCCTTCATCCGAACCTCGTTTCCTGGTCGTCCCGGACCAGCTCCCGTTCGCGGGGATCGGGGGACTGGACCAGGTCCTCGTAGGTCCGGGCGGGCCGAAGCCGCCCGTCCAGGAGGAGGTGGATCCGTCCACCCAGGAAGTGCGCCGACGCGAGGTCGTGCGTGACCATCAGGATGGCCACGTTGGAGAGCGCCCTGAGGTTTCCGATGAGGGAAAGCATGATCTCGGAGTTCTTCGCGTCCAGTCCGGCGGTGGGCTCGTCCAGGAAGACCAGTTCCGGACTCATCGCCATGGCCCGGGCCATGGCGGCCCGCCGCTGCATGCCCAGGGAAAGGTGCGCGGGTCGCTTGTCCTCGTGGCCGGTGAGCAGGAGGTTGTCGATCCACCTCCGGGCCGACCGGAGGATCTCGTCGTCGGGGAGATCGGTGTGGTAGCGCAACGGAACCGCGATGTTTTCCAGGACGGACATGTTGGACACGAGAGCGTTGTTCTGGAACACGAACCCGATCCGCTTGCGCAGTTCCCTCACCCGCAGCCGAGGCACCTCCCAGATGTCCTCGCCGAACAGGAACACCTGTCCGGAGACGGACCCCGTTTCGTCGGGCAGAGGCTTCTCGAGGCCTATCAGAAGGCGCATCAAGGTGCTTTTTCCCTTACCGGACTCGCCCCCCAGGATGCGCACGTCTCCGCGCCGGACCTCCAGATCCAATCCGTCGAGAATGGTTTCCTCTTGCTGGAAACCGAAGCGCAGCCCGCAGGCCTCCGTGAGCACCTCGCTCAAGGCATCACTCCCGTCAGTTGGGGGATCACGAAGATGGCGGCGAAGATTCCGTCCATGGCGACTACAGACACGAACGATTGTACCACTGCGGCGCGAGTGCCCTGTGGGACCTCGTGGCTGCTGATTCCCAGCGAGAGCCCGTTCATGCAGGCGAGGAGGGCGATGGCCAGGCCGAAAACGGCCGGTTTGAGCAGCATGATGGCCCCGTCCATCAGGCGCAATGCACCGGAGATCTTTTCCAGGTACAGCGGAAGCTCCATGTCCAGACCAAGCGATCCGGGAAAGATGTGGGCCAGGAGGTGGGCCACCAGGAATCCGCCGAGAAGGGCGCTGACGGTGAACAGGAGGGAGAGGCACACCATCCCCACCGTGCAGCCGAGCACGGCCGGGAGGACGAGGAACCGGACGGGGTCGATACCCATGCTTTCCAGCGCGTCGATCTCCCCGTGGACCTTCATGTTGCCGATGAAGGTGGCCAGGGCGGAACCGGTGCGACCGGCGACGATGAAGGCCGTGAAGAGGGGAGCGAGTTCGCGCAAGACCGCCAGGACCATGACATCGCCCAGGAAGTCGGAATTGCCGACCCTGGGCAGCACCGTGGCGAACTCGATGAGGGTCACTCCGCCGATCAGCGTGGCCAGGATGACGATGATGGGGACCGCTTCGACGGCCGTGTAGTAGGTCTGCTGCAGGAAGATCTCGCCGATCTGGCGGGCGGTGGCTCGTCTCCCTGCGAACGGGCTCGCGATCACCTGGATCAGGAGACGGCCCGCGCGACCGGGAAGGGAGGTCTCCCAGAGCTCCCCGATCCATGTGATCAGGACCACGATGCCCTCGCCGATCCCGAGGGTCATGGGGCCGATCCCGCGGGTTCCCTCTCCAGAAGCCAGAGGATCCTGTCCCGCAAGGGATCCAGGCCCTGTCCCGTCCGCGCCGATACCAGAGGAGGAGGCTCAGCCAGGCCGAACTTGGCGGCCACCTCGCCGCGGACGCGGGTCTTGGCCGACTGGTCCAGCCGATCGGCCTTGTTGAGCAGGACCTGGCAGGGCACACCCGCCTCGAGGATGCGTCCAAGACAGATTTCGTCCACTTCGCCGTCCACGACCCCGGCATCGAGGATGTAGAACAGGAGCACGGGTTGGCCGGATTGCGAGAGGTATTCGCCCACCAACCCCGCGAACCCGGCGCTTGCCGACACGCCTCCCCGGGCGAATCCGAAACCCGGAAGGTCCACGAACCATCCGGCTCCGGGGAGTTCGAAGAAGTTGATTTCGCGCGTGCGACCTGGCGTTCGGCTGACGCGAACCAGCCCGCTTCTGCCCAGCAGTGCGTTCTGGAGTGAGGATTTCCCCACGTTGGACCGCCCGGCGAAGGCCACCTGGGGAAGTCCGTCGGTCACGAATTGCGGGGTCGCCACGGCACCCAGCCGAAAGACCGCTTTCTGTCCGAGCTTCAGGAACGGGTGCGGGTCGTTCAAGCCGGAATCCTTCCCTCGAAGGCGCGCAGGACCGTGAGGCTGTCGCTGTACTCCAGCTCCCCCCCCACGGGCAGCCCCCGCGCCAGCCGGGTGACGGTCACCCCCGCCGGCACGAGCCGCTGCACGTAGAGAGCGGTGGCGTCCCCTTCGGTGGAGGCCGGGGTGCCCAGGACCAGCTCGCGCACCTCGCCGGATTCCAGTCGCCGCCGAAGGGTGGGAAGGTTCAGTCGATCGGGTCCGATCCCGTCCAGCGGCGACAGCAGGGCGCCCAGCACGTGGTAGCCGCCCCGAAAGCGCCCGGTGGACTCGAAGGCGGAGATGTCGGCCGGTTTTTCCACGACCAGGACGATGCCATGCTCCCGCCGGGGGTCCGCGCAAAGGGGACAGAATTCGTCTTCGGCGTAGTTGCCGCAGCGCGAGCAGGACCGGACGACGTCCCGCGCCTTCGCGATGGAGGTCGCCAGGGCCCGCGCCTGGTCCTCTGGACAGCGCAGGAGATGGTGCGCCAGGCGCTGGGCGGAGCGGCGTCCGACCCCGGGCAGGTGCGACAGCTCGCGCACGAGGCTTTCCACGGAAGGCGCCCAGTCCAACCGCTATTCCTCTCCCAAGGCCACCACCACGGAGTGGAACCGGACCTCGAACCAATCGTCGAAGGCTCCGGGCTCGACCGCGGGACGTCGAGCGGGATCCTCGATCCAGTGGGAGAGTTCCTTCTCGGCGAGGGCTTGCTTGTGGGGAAGAAGGAATTCCTCCAGTTCCTGGTCGTCCTCCGGGGAAGGGATGAGCACGACCGTCTGGCTGTCCGGGACCTGGAACGCTTCCTCCAGGTCGGACTCAAGGGTGGGATCGGCGCGCAGCAGGACCCGGCGGAACACCTCGGTGGGAACCAGCACAACCGCGGCCAAGTCCTCGAGATCCTCCAGTTTTGTCATCATGCCGCAAAGGTAGGCTTACACCCGCAGGTCAAGACGGCCATCCCAAGCCGTTGTCCCCTTTGATCCCGTCGGACGCCTCCATGCGCAGGACCAGGAGTCGGAAGAGCGCCGCCGTGACGATCGATTCCACCAGCACCGCCGCGGGAGCCCCCAACTGCCCCCAACGGGGAACGAACCACCACGCCAATCCGAGTTGGATCACGGTCATCCCCACTTCCATCGACGCGTAGGCGAACACGGCGCGGCGCGCCATGAGACGCAGCGCCCAGGGAAGCGCGAAAGCGCGCGCCATCTCCGCCAAGGCTTGCAGCCGCAGGACCCCTGCCGCCTCCTGGAAACGGTGTGCATACGCCAGGGACAGAAGTCGAGGGGCGGCAAGGAGCACGACGACTCCGAGGATGCTGGCCCCGAGGAACGAAAGAGTTCCGATCCGGGGATCCTTGGACCGGGCGGCGAGTCTCGGCAGGGCCCACGCGACGAAGGCGATGGCCCAGGTGCCGAACAGGATGTCGGACAACCGGATCGCGGCTTGCCAATTCGCACCGGCCTGGAGACCTCCCCCGAGCACGAGTTGGCGCAACACGATCTGGGCGATGGGACCGAGCAAGGTGGACATGGCTCCCATCGCGAGCAAAGGCACCCAGGACCGGAATTTGGCCATGCGCCGCCGCAGGGGCCGCAGCCTGGGAAATCCCAGCCAAAGCGCGGTGGCGGGCAAGGCGACCAGCCCGAAAAGCAGGACACCCGGGACCAGGCCGGCGCGACCTCTCCCGACCCAGCCGAGAAGCCACAGCGCCTGCAGGGGCGACAGTATGGCCACCAGTTGGCTGGTGCGGACCTGGTTTCCGCGTCCGACGGCGATGGCCTGGAGATTGGAAACCCCGGAGAGCAGACAGATTCCCACGGGAAGCAGCCATAGGGCGCCGGGGAGGCCTTCCGGCAGCCAGACCTGCTTGGAGGCCACCAGGACCATCATGGCTGCCGCGGAGAGGATTGCCAAGACTTGACCCAGGAGGAATCCCTCCGCTCCGCGGCCCTCGCCGTCCGTTCCGGCGGCGGCAACGGCCTGTTGGATGGGCATCTGCAGGGCCTGGGACGGCAGGGACAGTCCCAGCGTCAGCAGGTTCTGGAGCACTCCCAGCGCCAAGACCCCTTCCATGCCCAAGCGTACCGACACCAGACGGCCCACCCAAACCAGGACCAGCAGGCGGAATGCTTGCGACGCGGCGACCCCGGCGACTTCGCGGGGAGGAAGGATCCGACGGATGCTCGAATGTCGCCGGGGCGTGGCTCCATCAGCCATCGGCGAACGGATCCGGTCCCGGGTCGCATTCCCACTCGTCGATGACCACGGCCCGGCCACCGAAGCCCTCCTTGAAGAAGAGGAGAGGGGTATTGAGGAATGCTCCTCCATGTTCGCAGGAATGCCCGAAATGGAGCCAACGGTAGGGTGAAGCGGGCTCGCGAAGCATCCAGTCGACCAGAAGATCCGGGGCCCCCGATTCGCGGCCCTCCTCGGAGGAGTGCAGGTATTGGAGGTGGAATACGGGCTCGTTCAGGTAGACCAGGCATCCAGCTCGGAGGCTTTCCCCGGCGAAGGCTCCGTAGAGTCGAATGTGCTCGGGATGCCTCGCGCGCAGGAGGCGGACCTCTTCCAAGGTGTGGACCGGATGCAGGCCGTACTTGGCCTCCAACCTGGTTTCCACCAGCGGCCAGAAGGAGTCCAGGTCGTCGGTTGGGCGGCACCGCAGGTCGGCATCCAGGGCGGTGCGGATGCGGCGCCGGCGCAACCGTTGGAACTCGCGGTGGGCATGGACGTCGACGGCTGTGGACAGATTGCGGGCCACCAGTCGTGCGCCTTGGCGATGGAGCAGGTAGAGAAGCTCCTCGGAAGGCTCCCTGTGGTGGATCCAGGGGACGGGGCGCCAGAAGGTTCGCCGGATCCCCTGCGAGGCCAGATCCCTGTTCAGCAGCCGGAACAGTTCGATGACATCGGGGGTCTGCAGTTCCGGGGCCAGAACGATGCCGCCGTAACTCAGCCCCCGGTGGGAGGCCCATCCATCCGGCCCGACCAAATGCCCCGGAACGGCGGCGACCCAGCGACCCTTGTGTCTCAGCAGGTACGACGCGTCCTTGAACCGTTGGGCGTGGTAGTCCATGTAGGAGCGGAGAAATTGGAAATGGCCGTTGCGCGAAGCGCGCACCGCTTGGTCCCAGGCTTCGGCGAGGGAGGGGTCGAAGGGGACCAGTTCCATCAGGTCGGGGCGGCTTCGCGCAGGAACAGCGCATGGTCCCGGATGTAGTCGGACTCCTGGAAGAACTCGGAGGCGAGGACCAGGCACACGGCTCCGCTGGAGAAATTCTCCAGCTCGCGCCACACCATGTTCGGGACGAGGAGTCCGTGCCAGGACCGGTTCAGGGAGATCTTCCGCCGTTCGGCTCCGTCGTCGAGCACCACGTCGAAGCTTCCCGACAGGGCGATGAGGACCTGCTGCAGGTGGCGATGGGCGTGGCCGCCGCGCACGGCCCCGCCGGGGACGTCGTAGAGGTAGTAGACCCGACGGATGGGAAAGGGGATCTGGTGCTCCCCCTCGATGTAGGAGAGGTTTCCCCGTGGATCGTGGACGATCGGGAAGTCTATCAGGCGCACCCGTGGATCCATCGGTCCAAAGTAGATTGGCTTGCAGGATGATCTTTCCCTCGCGCTTCTCGGCGCTGGCCAAATCCATTCTGTTCGAGCCCCTCGACCTCGCGAGCGGCCTGCTGCCCCGGCGCTGGAGGGCACCGCAGGATGCACGCGGCATCGCCCCTTGGTTGCTATTGGCCCATGGTGGAACGCGAGGCCTTTCCAGGCGTCTCTCCGAGGCGGGGATCGAAGGCCTTGGGTTCTCGGACGAGGTCGCCAGCGTGGATCCCGGCTTCCTTGTGCAGCTCTGCGCGGACTACCTCGCGATGAAGAAGGTGCAGGAAGGACTTCCCCGAGGATGGCAGCCGGGCGTGGACTGGGGCCCCTTGTTGGAGTCGAGTTGGGCACCTGTTCGAAAGGCCATGGAGAACAACGACACCAGATTCGTGGACGAATTCTTCAAGGACATGTTCCGCAACGACGCCATCGCCGGACTTTGGGGGGGAACCGGCATGTTCGAACGGTTCCGCGATGCGGATCGGTGGACGCTCCTGTGCCGGGCATCCCAGGTCCTGAGCCACTTCCTCTGGTGGCGGCAGGCGTACGGGCGGGATGTCGAACGGGTTCGAACGGTTCCGCTCGGGCGTCCTTGGGGATGGAAAATCAAGGGCCATCTGGTGGTCGAACCCACTTTGGAGTACGACGGACACGCCCAGGACATCCTGCGCCTGGTCTCGGAGATCCCCAATCCGGTGGTGTTGGAGATCGGTGGGGGTTACGGAGGTTTGGCCCGCCAACTCGTGCGGGAACGGCCCGACCTCGCCTACATGGGCGTGGATCTTCCCGAGAACGCGGCCCTGCAGGCCTACTTCCTGTCCCGGGCGTTGCCGGACCGGGCAGTCGCCCTCCACGCGAACTCCGCGCCCGGCAGGATCGCACCGGGAAGCCTCCATTTGATGCCCAACTGGGCATTGCGCGACTTGCCGAAGGGCGTCGCGACCGTCGTGGTCAATTTCCGAAGTTTCGCGGAAATCGACACCCAAGGGCTCGAAGCGATCTTCGGGGAGATCTCCCGCCTGGCACCTCGATGGATCTACCAGGAGAACCTCTGTGCTCCCCGAGGAGACGGTCTGGTGGGGATCACCCTGTCCCGACAACCCGAGTTGGCGCAGTACCGGACCGTGCGCGAAAATCCTTCGCCCTGGCTGCGCTACGGTGCCGGCTCGGACTACATCTGCGCGCAGAAGTTGCAGGAGAGATCAGGATCGGGCTCGAAGGCGCTCTCGAACCTGGCACCAGATGTTCCATCGAAATGACAGACGTTCCAAAAGCGAATAGGGACTCCGGTCGGGGCTGAAATTCGCGTTCGTTCCGTGTCGCCGGTGCAAGATCAGGGGAACCTGGAGCAGGGCCACGCCCCCGCCGCGCTCGGCCAAAAGTCCCAGCCACCAATCGTGCATGGGCAACCGTGCGGGAAAGGGGATCGCGCGGACCAGGAGTCGTCGTCGGAAGGCAAGTGCGCAGCCCAGATAGCCTGGCTTCCAAAGGTTGTGCCAGAATCCCACCGCAAAGCGGCGTTGGCCGAGAAACGATTCGAGCAAGGTCCGCCCGTCGGGGCCGCACACCCGCGCGTCGTGGATCACCAAGTCGGCGTCGGAATCCTCCAGGGCCTTCTTGCAAAGCTCCACCTTGCCGGGAAGCCAGACATCGTCCTGGTCGGAAAGGAAGAGGATCTCGCCACGGCATTGACCCAGCGCCTTCTCGAAGGTGCCTGGGATGTCGCCACGGGGAAGGCTGCGCAGGATCCGGATCCGCGCGTCGCCGAATTCCTCCAGGATTTCCAGGGTCCGATCGGTGGAAGAGGCGTCGGCCACCACCAATTCATCGTCCACGCCCAACTGGGAGAGGATGGATCCCACTTGGTCGCGGATCCATCGCTCCCCGTCGCAGGAGGTAAGGGCCACGGAGATCTTCACCGGAGCCACTTTCTGCCCAAGTCGTAGACGTTCGCGCCCGCCCCCCACCAACAACGCCACAAGACAGCCCTGGCCGACAAGGCTCTCGAAGGATGCGTCGGCGGAACAAGTCGCTCACGCACCAGGGCGAGCAGCTCCCGACCGTGGTTCGACCAAGTGAATGGTTCGGCGAAGCGTCGCGAACGGTCCATGGCTTGGTCCAGGCCGACTCGATCCCAGCGCCCCAGGATCTCGGCTGCTTCGTCCACGGAGGTGTAGATGTGTGGGCACGTCTCGGGATGGGCGCTCCCTGCGAAGGCCAGGCCCGCCGCACCCGCGCGTTGCGCCTCCACCAGGGGGAGATCGAAGGATTCGCAGCGGGAAGCGGCCAAGTAGACGGACGCCTCGGCGTAGCGACGCCCCAGTTCGGGGCTTGAAACATCCCTGAAAACCTCCCACCCAGCGCGCCGCAGGTGGTGATCGGCACCGCCCGGACCGGTCAGCACCGCGCAAAGCGTCCAGGGATGCCCCGGGCCCAGGCGGGTGGGGAGTTCGAGCAGATCGACCAGCCCCTTGTACTGGTCCTCCACGGCCCCGGTGCGAAGCACAGTGAGAAGAATGCGTGAGGAGAGCTCCTTCCCGACCGTCGGAAGGGAAAATTGGTCCGCTCCGTTTGGGATCACCCGCGCAAAAGGCAGGTTCAATCGGTCCGCAAGCGTCCGGCTGGGGCAGACGACCGTCTCGGCTCTCCCGCACTGGCGCAACCGTCCGGCCAAGGCGCTTCGGGCGTTGGTCGCGTACGGCTCGGCGAGGACTTCGGGGAAGACCATCCCGTGTTCCCAATGGACCGGGCGGAATCCGGGTTGCGGGGGAAAGCCGAGGAACGGAGGGCCGTGGACGATGACCAGACCGGCACCCAGGGACCGGCAGATGTCGGGGAATCCCCAGGGAATCGGAGAGGCGCGCAAAACAGTCGGAGATCGAGCCTTCGGTGCGCGCAAGGCCACCATCCGCACCTCGAAGCCGGCCTCGCGCAGGATTCTCTCCTGCGCCGAAGCCACTGTAGCCACTCCGTATCCGGTCTCGAGGACGGGTACAGCCAGGACCACGACCGGTTTCGGCTTCACGGCGACACCGGCCTTCGGGGCAGGAAAAGCTTGGGCAGTCGGCGGAGGAAGGACGGGTCCCAGGAGCCCAGTTCCGGGATGCGGCGCAGGGCGCCGACGCGCGAAACGGATGCGGCTTCCGACCACCAGGCCGCCTTCCACCGGCGGCACGCCCGGCGGTGGAGGGGATGGTCGCGGTAGGAATCCAGGATAGACAATATCTGTCCATACATGAAATCGGTGCGGGAGTGGAGGTTGGAACCGTGCTGGCGGTAGTGGCAGGCCTCCACGTCGGAGACCAGGATGCGTTCGCCACCCCGGGTCAAGGCGAGCCAGAGGGGGAGGTCCTCGATGGAAAATCGCGGGTCGTAGCCGCCTGCCCGGCGGAAGGCTTCGGTGCGAAGGAGGACGGACGCGCCGTGGATCTCTCCTTCTCCCAGGAAAAGCTTCGCGAAGCCGACTTCGGGACGATCTCGCTGGTACCTGCGCAGAAGGCGGGGGGAAAGGACGCCCCGTTCGTCCATCGTCCTCGCTTGGCCGGCGCAAGCGGGGAATTCGGTCCGTTTCTCCAAGAGTTCCACTTGGGCGGCGAGCCGTCCGGCGGGCATCCGGTCGTCGCTGGCCATGGAGCAGAAATAAGCGGTGCCAACGCCCGAGGAGAGTTCGCGCAGGGTGGGGACCAGTCCGCGATTTTCCCGCAGGATCAGGGAAAAGCCCAGTTCCGCGGCCAGGCGCGAAAGGATCTGGGGGCTTCCGTCCCTGCTGCCGTCGTCCACCACGCGAAGGTCCACCTCCACTCCCTCCTGGGAAAGGACGGACCGCACCGCTTCCTCCACGAAACGCTCGTGGTCGTGGCAGGGGATCAGCACGCACACCTTCACGCGCATTCTCCGCGCAGGACCTGGCCGTTCCTCGAGAGGATCCGGACCTTCAGGATCCTACCGGGCTCGGCTCCCTCGGGTTTGCGGAGGACCACCTTGCGAAAATGCGGGGTCTTCCCGATCCACTCTTCGGGATCCCTTCGCGACGCCCCCTCGAGGAGGACCTCTTCCACCAAGCCGGAACGTTCGTCGAGCCTCTGGAAGGTGTGTCGTCGCTGGAGTTCGATGATTTCGGCGAGCCGGGCACCCTTCTCCCCTTCGGAGATGGTTTCGACAAGGCTGGCGGCCGGAGTGCCCGGCCGCGCCGAATAGGCGAACATGAACGCCTGGTCGAAACGCACAGCGTCCATCAGGGAAAGCGTCTCCCGGTGATCGTCCACGGTCTCGCCCGGGAAGCCGGCGATGATGTCGGTGGAACGCCACGCCCGGAATCCATCTCCGCAAACGGTCCAGGATGGACAGGTACTGGTCCCGACCGTATTGGCGGCGCATGGCCCGCAGCACCCGCGAACTTCCGCTTTGCAGGGGGGCGTGCACGTGGGGACACACTGCGGGGGTCTCGGCCATGGCCCGGCAGACGGATTCCGTGAAGTGCCTTGGGTGGGGGCTGGTGAATCGGATCCGGTGCAGGCCCTCCACCTTTCCGAGTTCCCGCAGCAGATCCGCGAAGGAAATGTCGGTTCGCCAGGCGTTGACCGTCTGCCCCAGCAGGTTGATTTCCACCACTCCCCCGTCCACCAGGCGCCGAACCTCCTCGAGGATGTCGCCGGAGCTCCTCGACCGTTCCGGACCCCGGGTCGTGGGAACGATGCAGTAGGAGCAATTCTTGTCGCATCCACGCTGGATCGCCACATGGGCGATGGCGGAGGAAGGCACGGCGGGAAACGAACCCGCGTACGTCTGCGAGGGGGCGTGGCCGAGCGCCGTCACGGGACCGGTCAGCAACGTCTGCCCCAAGGCGGAGGGAAGTTGGTCGTAGTGGTCCGGACCAAGGAGAAGGTCGACCTCGGGAACCCGTTCGAGAATGGACTCCCGGCGATTTTCGGCCATGCATCCAAGCACTCCCAGGCGCACCGCGGGGTTGCGCCGCTTGTGGTAGGCGATGGAGAGGAGCTTGTCCAAGGCGGTCTCTTCCGCCTTCTCCCTCACCGAGCAGGTGTTGACCAGGATGAGATCCGCCTCTCCCGGTTCGCGCGTGGCGCGGTACCCAAGACCCTCGAGCATGCCGGACACCAGACCGCTGTCGTATTCGTTCATCTGGCACCCGTAGGTTTCCAGGAAGTAGCGTCTTGGGATGGTTGGTGGCGAGTCGGGCATGGGCCCTTGAAATCTAGCCGTGCGGGCCGAGGTCGCATCCCCCGGGGCTCCGTGCGCCTTCCGTGCCCGATCTATCTTCACCGGATGCCTGAACCCACGCTCTCCCAACTCAAGCCACGCCTTCTTGTCGCCGCGTCGATCTTCGTCCTGGGCACCGTCCTGTTCGTTCCTTTCCTCCTTTCCGGGCCGGACACCCTGGTCTACGCCCAGGACCAGTTGCGGGGCATCGGATCCTGGCAGCTCTACGCGGAATACCTGCGCAAGGGGATCCTGCCTGTCTGGTGGGGGTCGCAACTGGGAGGGAATCCAGTCTACGAGTCCATGCCGGGAGAAGGCGTCTACCCCCTTTCCGTCCTGATGATGCTTCTGGGCTTCGGGGTGAAGCGGGTGGGCATCTCCATCTGGCTGCACACGCTGATTTCAGGGGGTGCCGCCTATCTGCTGGGGAGGCGCCAGTTCCGGCTGGGCCGCTTTCCCTCGGTGCTTCTTTCCAGCCTCTGGATGTTCAACGGCTACACGTTCTCCCTGATTCTGGGAGGGCATGTGGGCAAGTACTACATCCTGGCAGTTCTCCCCCTGGCCCTGCTCGGGCTTCTGCGTTTCCTGGACACCGGCAGGTGGCGCTGGGCCGCACTGCTCTCGGGGACCTTGGGATGGATGCTCTTCACGACCCACGTGCAACTGGTCTATTTCGCCTTGTGGGGCTTCTTCCTCCTATGGCTGGCGGGGCTGTGGACGCTTCGGAAGCAGCCGAAGGCCTTCGCGG
>CAYXXL010000051.1:0-12805 GCA_964469025.1 uncultured Fibrobacteria bacterium | reverse complement strand
CCAGGTGCGCCAGCTCCGAAAGCAACGCCGGCTCGGCGAGCCGCTCCGGAGCCATGCCGAACGATTCTTCGGCGCAGCGGCGGGCGAAGTAGCTGGACTCCCACAGCAGCGCTCCCAGGTCGAAGACCCGGTCCAGCAGGTCCGGACACCCGGACATGGATCCGGTGCCCAGGACCTGCCACCTCTCCAGGGCCGCGAGAGCCGGGTGGTAGGCCGCTTCCAGCCTTGCCACATCCGTTTCTCCGACGGAAGCCGCCGATCGGGCCAGGTCATACAGCAAGGTGGAACCCAGGTCCTCGAGCACCACGAAGCGGCTGGGATCATCTGAACCGAAAATCTCCGGCACCTGGAGCCCGGCCCGGCGCAGATGGCGCGTGATGGACAGGAAACGTCCGTAGTCCGCGTCGCCGGGATGGCTTTGGAGCAGGATGTGGGAGACGGATCCGCTCCGGATCCTCCAGTAGATCCGTCCGGATCCCGCGCTTCCGGCGACTTCGGCGCGCCAAGGCGGTCGGTGCCCCAGGGACGTCAGCACCCGTTCGACGGGTGGAGGAATTTCCGGAAACCGAGGCCCGGTCACGCCGCCACCGGCAAGTCGCCGCCCGCGTTGCGCAGGACGCCTCGAACGCTCTCCCCCTCCTCGACGATGGCACCGGGAAACAGAACGGAATCCTCCACCACCGCCCCGGCTCCGACGAAAGCCCCGCACTCCACCGCGGACCCCGCCAGGATGCGGGCGGAGGCTTCCACCTGGGCGCCGGGATCGATCCAGGTTTCGATCCCCCGCCGCGTCATCTCCTCGCGCACCGCCCGAACGAAGTCCCGCGATGTTCCCAAGTCGTCCCACCGGCACTCCGGAGATGCCTCCCACGCGTGGATGCCCCCCCCCTGTTCCAGCAGATCGTGCCACAGCTCCTTCACGCTCCAGGGCCCGTCCGACCGCGCCGGAACCACCGCTCGGCGGTAGAACGCGATCCCGGAGAATGTCCTCGCCAAATCTCCGGGTTCCGGCCGACCGGTCGCTCTCGGATGGCCCAATACCCCTGAAAAGCGCCCCTCCCGCACGACCACGGTGTTCACCCGGGGACGATCCACCACCACCAGGGTGGCGTCGGCCCGGGTCCGGACATGCTGGGCCCAAGGTTCCCGCAGGTCGATGTCGTGGACCAGATCGCCGTTGTGGACCAGGATGTGTTCCGAGACCAGATCGCCGCGGGATCGCATGCGTCCTATCGCTCCGCCGGTGTCCAGCAGGACCGGTTCCACCTGGACGTGGTCCAGGTGGCGCGCCTCGGCCCAGGACAGAATCTGCTCCGGGAAGTGGTGGGCGTTGGCGACCCGCCGGACGGGCATCAGGGGCTCGCACGCGGCCAAGGCTCTGTCGGCAAGAGCCACTCCCACCAAGGGGAGGAGCGGTTTCGGACAGGCCTCCGTGAGGGGCCGCAGGCGCTCCCCCCGTCCCGCGCAGAGCACCACGAGATCCAAGGACATCAGGGCGCGAGCCGACGGACCAACTGCTCCACGGCCTCGTCCAGGCTCACGGGAAGCGCGACGTCGCGCAGGACGCCCTGGGCCCGCAGACGATGGAAGAGTTCGGCCGCCGGGGGGAGCGCCAGACCCGCTTCCTGGAGCAGGTCGGGCTTTTCCAGGATCTGGTGGGGCGGTCCCTCGGCGATGATCTCGCCGTGGTCCAGGACCAGCACGCGATCGGCCATTTGGATGGCCGGATCCAGCAAGTGGCTGGAGAAGACCACTCCCAGTCCGCGCCGGGCCAGTTCGCGAAGGATTCGACCCACGACGCGCACTCCCGCGGTATCCAGGTCCGCGAGAGGGTCGTCCATCAGAACCACCCGCGGCTTGCCGATGAGACTCGAGGCCAAGGCGATGCGCCGGCGCTCTCCCACGGACATCTCGTCCAGGTACCAATGCCGGGAATCCCGCAATCGGACCACTTCCAGCGCCTGCCCCACGCGATGCGGGATCGCCGATCCCGAAGGCCTGCCAGTCGGCAGCCGCGCGCGAGTTCGTCCTCCACGGTAGGACCGATGAGGGCCTTCTCCGATTCCGTGCGGATGAACGCGACCCATTCGTCCACCTTGTCGTCGGGAAGCTCCTCCAGATCCACCTTCCCCAGGCGGACGTTCCCCTCGCCGGGCAGGAGGAACCCTCCCAGCAACTTGAGCATGCTGGTCTTCCCCGAACCGTTGGCACCGCTGACCAGCAAGACTTCGCCCGAACGGACTTCCGCGTTCAGGCCGTACACAGCGGTGTTCCCGGCATCGTAGGCGAAGCCGACCCCTTCCATTCTCACTAGGACGCTGTCCTCGCTCATTGGATTTGTCCAAACCCCCCATTGTGTCGTTGGCGCAGATGGTAAATTGGACTCATCCAAGGCGACAATCGCAAGGGGGGAAATCGTCACGATCCTGGTCAAAGTCTGTGGAATCACCGAATTCAACGGTTTGGACGCCTGCATCCGGCTGGGTGTGGACCATATCGGGCTGAATTTCGTGCCCTCCAGTCCAAGGCGCGTGGATTTCGAGACCGCCAGGCGGCTGGTGGACCGGATCGGGGGGAGATTGCCGGTGGTGGGGGTCTTCAAGGACCAGGCCATCGAAGCGATCGAGGAGACCCTTCGACAGGTCCCGTTGGACGCCATCCAGCTCCATGGCAAGGAATCTCCGAATTTCTGCGCTCGAGTGACCCGCCCTGTGTGGAAGGTTTTCTCGGTCGGACTCGGTTGGGATCCCTCCTCCGTCCGGGCCTACTCCGGGGTTGCGGTCCACCTCTACGACACCGCCGCGCCCGACGGATCCTCCGGAGGAACAGGACAGACTTTCGACTGGAGCCAGCTCCCCACGCGATCCTCCCTGCCCTGGTACATGGCCGGGGGACTGAGCGCCCAGAATATCGCCAGCGCCATCACCCTGCATCGCCCCGATGGACTGGATCTCAACAGCGGCGTGGAATCGGCACCCGGAGTCAAGGATCCGGAGAAGTTGGAAGCGGTCATGGAGATCGTTTCCGCCTGGCGGACCCAAGCGGTCGTGGTGGGCCTTCCGGGCCGCCCGGCGGGATGGAAACTGGTGGAAGGCGAAAAGATTCCGTGCTGGAAAGTATCCCCCGTCCGGGAGTCCCCGGAAACCGAGATCCGGGGACTCCTGGACCTGCTGGAAATCCATCGCAGCCTGGTCCTGGACCTGTCCGCCCGGGAGGGCAATGTCCAGCAGGTCGCGATCGAACTGATGCACTGGCAGATGATCGCCCGCGAGCGTGGAAACCACCTGATGTTCAAGCTCGGCGAGGAGATGGTGGAGGCCGTGGTCCGCAGCTCCCTGGGTAGCCTCCTGGAACTGGTCGACTGATGGCCCGTCGCGCCGGAGGCGGCTTGATCCCAATCCCGGATTTTGGCGGGTGAACGGATCCAGGGTGGTTGGCGACACATTCCGCGTGGGAAACCTGCTTCGAGCGATCCTGGTGTTGGCGGCGGGAGCGGCCCATGCCGACATCTCGTGGAATTTCGCCCAGGACGACCCCCAGCCTGGAGGGCAAGGCGGAATCTACGCCTACATCTATCCCAACGATTCCGCCAGCCGCCACAGTCCCTTCCACACGGCCTCCCTGCAGCGCATCCCTACCGCCACGGGCGGTGCCGCCAAGCTCTCGTTCGTGCTGGACGGGAAGAGCTATCCCTCCGCGGGATTCGGCCTCATGTTCCCCGCGTCCCAGCCCCTCGACCTGAACGCGCTGCAATCCATCCGACTGTACTTCTCCACGGACAAGCCGCGGACAGTCCGGCTCTCCTTCTCCTCCCGGCTCCCTGCGTACCAGACCGCTGCGGACACCGGCATGTCCTACGGACGCGACCTCCCCGCGAGCTTTGCGGTACACGACACGACAATTTCCGCTGCAAGCTTCGCCTGGCCGAACTGGGCCCTCGACGCGTCGACTCCCGCCGTGCTGCCTTCCGCCATCCTCGGCAGCACCTGGGCCATCCAATTGAACGTTTCCTGCGAGG
This sequence comes from uncultured Fibrobacteria bacterium, assembly GCA_964469025.1. Classification (GTDB taxonomy): domain Bacteria; phylum Fibrobacterota; class Fibrobacteria; order UBA5070; family UBA5070; genus UBA5070. The sequence goes on along the minus strand of CAYXXL010000051.1, from coordinate 8,787 downwards.
CATCCAATGGTGTCTGCACCAAGGACTCCGGATGGATCCGGCTCGACAGCCTCCGCTTGGTCGGCGTGGGGCTCACCTGGCCCACCCCTTCGCGGGGGTCCTGCACCGGAGACTCCCTGGCGCTCTCCCGGTTTTCCTCCGCCTCCCCGAAACAGAACGGACTCGGCGGCTGGTGGTACGCGTTCTCGGATGTGAGCGCCACCGACACCAATGCGCTTGGATCTTCGCAGATCCTTTCGGCTTCCGTTCCATCGAACCCCACAACCTGGGCTCCCGACAGCGCGGGAGACAACGCCTATCTCGAATTCAACCTCGTCCGCGGAGGCAGCTACTCCGGATACGCCGCGCTGGAAACGCAGTTCGGTCCTCCGGACGCGACCGGCAATCCCGTGCCCGCCAACCATCCCGGCCTCCATTCCATTTCCTTCCGTCTCGCCTACGACACGAATTTTCCTCCGACCCTGGGCGGGGTGACCCTCCACGCGAAGAAGGCGGGGAAGGCATACGCCAACGGGCAGGATCACCAGATCCGCATCCCCTTCGACTCCGTTCCCCACCGCTGGTGCCTCGATTTCGACTCGCTGCAGCAACCCGATTGGAGCGCCTGGGGGCAACTCCCGTTCACTCCCGATTCTTTGCTTGCCTTGACTTGGGAGGTGAATCTCCAAGGAGACGCCACCCAGGCCCTCGGGGGATTCCGTATTTCCGAAATCACGCTTTGGTCGTCGGACGCTTCGGTGCATCCCATCTCCCTTCCCACCTGGAGCCTGCGGCGTAGCGGTTCTCTGGTGGAATTGACCCGGTCTCCTGGTGGTGGACCTGCGATGGCGGAGCTGCTGGACCTGCGCGGACGTCTGCAATCAAGCCAGCGGGTGGACGAGACGCGAACCACCGTGGTGTTGGAGGCTCCATCCCATGGGCCATCCTGGATACGAATCCACGACAGCAGAGGATGGAGAACCCTCTCCGTCCCTCTGGCACCTTGATCGGGAGATCCGTCACCGAAGCCGTTCAACGGCGGCTGCGCTGTAGCTACCTTGGCTGGAACCCATGAAGCGCATCGCCCTTCTTACGCTCGTCCTCTTGCTTGGAACCGCCGGAGCGCAGTCAGCCCAGATGGCAGCGGCTCTGGAGGCCAGTGGTTCGGCAGGAGGACTGTCGCAGCAGGCGTCTGGATCGCTCCTGCGCAAGCAGGACTTCCCGGCCTACCCCATTGCCGATTCCCTGTTCCATCTATCCATCGGCGACCAGCTCCGACTGCGCTGGTGGGGGATCGGCAGCGGCGATCAGGATCTGGTTGTGGACACCCGCGGCGACTTGGTCATCCCCGATATGGGAGTGGTTCACGCGACGGGGGTTTCCCTGCATTCCGTCCGCGACAGTGTCGTGGCCATGCTCCACCGGAGGACCAAGGTTTCTCTGATCGACCTTCAAGTGGTGAAGATTGTCCAGGCCCAGGTGTGGGTTTCCGGTCGACTCCCGTCCCCCGGTCTCATCGAGGTTGGACCGGGGACACGGCTTTCCGAAGTTCTTCAGCAGGCGAACGTGGACATCGGCAAGCTCCTGAGCAGGATGCAGTCCGGCGATGCGATCTGGCAGCCTTCCGATGCCCTGGTCCCCAGTCTTCGTCGGGTCCTCGTCATTCGAAACGGCGTGGATTCGACCTGGTACGATCTGGTCCGGGCACTGCGTTCCGGTGAACCGTTGCAGGACCCGCCCTTGTTCAACGGAGACCGGGTGGTGCTTGTTCCTAGAGGAACCGTCGTCCAGATCACCGGCGCCGTCGATTTTCCAGGTGGAATGGAACTGGTTCCCGGCGAGACCATCGGGCAATTTCTGTTCTCCGCGGGAGAAGACACCAATCGGGTCCCGGAAGTGGATGGAAAAATACCGCCTTCGTTGGCAGTTCGTTTGGATTCCAGCGCCTCTCTGGTGCGGTTTCCGGGCAGACATCTCCCGGAGCGCCCACCGATTGCCTGGATCCTCGGAAATGTCCAGAACCAAGGCGCCTACTTCCTGAAGCCGGGCACCACGGCGCAAGACTTGGTGTCCCAGGCCGGAGGAATCCCCGGAGGTGCGGATTCCGGAGTCGTCGTGGCGATCAAAAGAGGCTGGGCCTGGTTGGGTGCTGGTCGGGATCGCGGCTTGGCCGAGGCGACCCAATACCCCGAAGTTCGCTTCGCGATGCTCGCCTATTTCTCGGAGATGCGTGGAACCTACGTGGATCCCCAGACCCCACTCCAAGCGGGAGATACTGTCTTCGTCCACCCTGCCGAACAGGTGGTGTGGGTAGGTGGCGAGGTGAAAAAGCCCGGATTCGTGCCTTGGAAGAAGGGCGCCACCGTGGATGAATATGTGAATACCGCAGGTGGTTACGCTTCAAGAGCTTGGGAAAGCCGCACGCGAGTGTTCGACTTGCAATCGGGATTGTCCTTGGATGCCAAGACGGCCGAGATTCGGCCCGGGGCGGCGGTGATTGTGCCCGAGGCTCGGTACATCGCACCGGACCAATGGGTGGGTATCGCGGCTTCGGTGGCCAGTTTGGCACTGACAATGGTTATTCTTTATGTAACGGTGGTAAAGTGAAAGTACGGTATCGTCAGATAGCTTGCAAAAGCATTCTCCCCTATCCTGGGGGCGAGAACCAAATGGAAATACGTCAGCCATGCTGAATCCAACTACTACAATAGTTGCTCAAGTTGTATCAAAACTGCTATTCAAATGGAAGCGAATCGCCTATCCAACAATAATTCTTACAGCAATTGCATGCCTTATCGTAATGATCATGAAGGAGGAGTTCGACGCCTCGACTGTAGTAGTTCTCACGAATTCCTCAAAATCCGATATCCTGGGCAAATTGGTCGGGAGTTCAAGTTCTGAGCTTACTTCCCTAATAGGGCTTGGTGGCAATTCAGATCAAACAGTTATTACCGCGCTGCTAGAGAGCAGGGCACTTGGTCTAGCTACTGTTAAAAAATTCCGATTAGACACGGTTTGGAAACTTGATCAAACCAAGCTCCGGAATGAAGACATTATCAGGGTATGGGCAAGCATGTTAACTTCAGATTTAACAAACGAAGGCGAATTGGTGATTTCATTCCGTGACCAAGACCCAGCTCGAGCAGCGGCAGTTGTCAGGTATTGTGTTAGTTGGCTCGATTCATCACAAATCGCAATCAAAAGAAGTCAAGCCAATGCGAATTTTCAATTCATTGAGGGGCGAGCCGAAGAAACTAAGAAATTATTGGATCAGGCTGAAGATAGCATCCTCTACTTTCAAAAAGAAAACGGTTCGTTTTTGCCCGAAGAAGATCTCGAATTGACCGCCCAAAAATCCATGAGTTATGATACCCAAATTGACAAATTAGATCTTCAAATCATTCAAGCTGAGCAAGCGACAGGTCGAAATAGCTCTCAAGTTTTGGCATTGAAGGATTTTCGTAATTCACTTCAATCCAAATATATATCTCTTCGAAGTAACCGCCAAATTGCATCAACACGAAATATGACATTTGTTGAACGAATGAAAATTTTGGTCAGCTATGAACGGCTAAAGCGAAATGTTGAGCGTCAAGCTTCTGTTTATAAATATTTAGTTCAGCAAGTTGAGGGGTTACGGATTGAAGCCGCACAGAACACTCCTACACTTACTGTCGTGGACCCAGTTATTTTACCTCAAAAAAAGTCTACTCCGAAACGGATGCTGATTGTTGAAACAGTATTTGTTCTTTCTGTATTGTTTTCGTCAAGTCTCGTAATATTTGATAATGAAATCAAATCCTTCAAACAGACCATTCGAACCAACTTGATGCAATTGAAAGCTCAACGGAAAGTATGATCTTCGGGGTGACCCTGATCCTATTAGGATTTTCCATCGCGGGTATTTCTATGGTGAGAAAATGCTTTTTTTCACCTTTTTCATGTTATGTCTTCGCTCATCTCATTGTAGCTGGCTTTTGTCTACTCGGCTGCTTTAACGAAAAGCCAAATTTTGATTCTGACTTTTTCCTAATCATTGCTGTCATGCATACATCCTTCCTTTTAGGGGTGACTTCTGCAATGAAATTTATTCCAGCGTCCTCACAAATCCGTACAAGCCAATTACCTCCATTTGAGATCAAATTGTCGCTAATCATGCCTGTTCTTGGCATTATAGCAGTGCTGATTTTGATTGCAAAGTCAGGAAGCATCCCTCTATTTTCTCATTTCCCCGAAAAAGCTAGAGTTCATTTGGTTCAGGGGAGAATTAATGGGATTTGTTTTGCATTTTCAATTTTTTCGAGCCTTATTGCAGTTCGTGCATTCGTGTTATACGGTAAATGGTCAATAGCATTACTTGCATTGCTGCTTCTCATTCTTATTACTTTAACGGGCAATAGGGCGTATGTTATTCTTGCGCTCGTATACGGGATTGCTGCCCAAGAAGTGATTAAGAAAAAAGCAATTGCGGTTTCGAGCATCCTTCTCGGGATATTTCTTCTTTTGTTTTTTTTCGGAGTGTCATATTTAAGGGACACCAGATTTCAATCTGGTGGTGCCCTAGGCGAGAGTGCTAAGTTCCTTCTAAACATGCATCTCGGCTATGATTATTTGTGCAACGGTTACTGGAACTTAGCAGTAGGATTAAACAAGTATCTACTTGGACGGCAACCATTTACTTGGGGGACCAGTTCATTTTCTGGCATTTTGTTTTGGTTTTCTGATGTATTCGATATTCAGCAGAGCTTTCACTGGGACACTTTATTCAATGAATCAGTCCTCCGATTTGCAGGCCTGAATTCTGCTTGCTATTTTTGGCCACTAATCAAGGACTTTGGATTTATCGGAGCGGGATTCTTTGTTTATGTATTTGGTGCAATTACTGGATTTTGTTATCGCAATGTTGGAAACCAAACATTCTCTTCTTATGTTTACCCCTTTCTTGCCCATCAGCTCATATTTAGCTTCAATACGTTTTGGCTGAATGAAGGATACATGTCCATGGTGTTCATCCTATTGATTTTTGCAGCCATAACTGTAACCTGGAATCAGGATTACGGGGAGCCTACTCTTGGTGCCCATAAAGTGATAGCCATCAACTAATTGGGATTTCTAAATTTGCGATTTCTACAGAACAATTCTAAAAGATGAAATGCAAGACTTTTCACACTGTGCGAAAAAAAATTGCCATATTAAGCGTTTATGGCCAATCTGGGTATGGAGTTTTTTCCGTTATTAAATCACAAGTATTTCAGCTACTTGAGAGTGGATATAAAATTGACTTTTTCACGATTCATGATGGGAATGTCATGAATGAGCCGGAATTATCTGTTTTTGAGATCCCTGGAAACATTTTCGGCCTGAGAGACATCCTGGAATACGGGGACTATCACGCGGTAATTGCACATACTCCCCCATTTCACGCGCTTCTTCCATCGCTGACCTCAACATCTACGATTCTATATGATCACGGGGAGCCACCCGCCGATTGGTTTCCATCAGAACGAATCATACGTGAAGAATTAATTCGAAAAAAGCAAACTGATATTCTTCCCCATGTAGATCGCGTCATTGCGATTAGTGAGTTTATTGCTCAAAGCATACATTGGCCAAATTCTATTATTTTGCCGAATGGGGCAGACCACCTCTGGCGCAAGTATCCGACCCGATCTGAGAAGCGGGCAAACAAACTACCGAAAATTTTCTGCGTTTCAAGACTTGGGCCGAGCGAAAGACAGTACAAAGGCTTGGATCAACTTGCCAGACTGGCCAATGATCTTTCAGGAATGGTTCATATCTGCGTTGCAGGCAGAGGCTCCGAATCTGACCAAAGGGAACTTAATGCCCTAGGCTTGGATGTGATCTTGAATCCATCTGATCGCGACCTTGCTGAACTTTATTCTAATTCTGACGCAGTAGTAAGTTTTTCGAAATGGGAAGGTTTCAATCTTCCTCTTGTGGAAGGGGGATTTTTTGGCTGTCCGGGGCTTGCGCTCAATGTCGGAGCCCATCAGGAAGTCACTCCTTTCTGCTTTAATTCCTATGAGGAATTGAAGCTCTATCTGATGACCTCAAGTATTGATTCGCTCCACCAAGATGGAGAACGAATGAAAACTTTCATCACAAGATTCACTTGGGAAGAAAATGTTACCCGCTTAATTAAAATTTTGGAATCGCTTCCGGTTCGAGTACCTGAAGACAAACGACTGCCACAAATGACTCGTTTTCGTATTCAAATTGCATGGTGGGGATGGAAATGGTCCCGGACTCTGGGGAGAAATTTGATTTCTGCTCTCGCCAATTTCTTCAAATTTGCCTTGAAAAGGGGTCGAGCTTGAGGCGTTTTACAATCAAATAAAATGTGATCAGGATACCTGTTTCCGAAAACAGGAACGACATTGCAGCTCCTTGTTCTTTCAATATCGGGATAAGGACAAGTTGGATCAGCAGCGCGAAAAATCCAGTAACCAATGTCACCGACATAAACATTCGGTCGCGTCCTGTGTTCAATAATATTTGGGTTCCGTAAATGTTGTCAATGAAAACTGTGAGAGGAATAAAACTCATTAATCTAATCAGGAATACAACCTCGGTATTTTGATGTCCAAGAATATACTGAGCGATTGTTCCAGCCACAACAAATAGGCCTATGGATCCCAATAAAAAAAGCGCGCCCCCGTAAATCAAAACTTTTTTTAGCATGGATAAAGTTTGCTCCACCGAGTTTTTCATGGAACGGGCAGCGAATGGAAACAATGCAGTTCCAACAGGTCCAGTCATTCCAATGGCCGCTCGAACAACCTTTTCAGCAATGGAAAAGCGACCTACTGCTTCCGCGTCGCAAAATGCACCCAATACAATCGTATTCGTGTAATTGAAACAGAGTACTCCGACCTGGGAGAAAAATAGGCTGGATCCTCTTTTCAAGGTAGATGTGATTCCCCATAAATCTGGATGTTCGATGGCGATTCCGTGACGACGGTATATATCAACATATGCAAATATCAAAGCAAAACCATAGAGTGGAATGGCCCAAAAAAACAGGAGCGCTAGGTCTTCCGGGTGGTGGATTCGAATGAGAATAAACGCCACCCATATCAACCGGACTACAATCGATTGTCTCGCCATCCTTCCTATTTCTTCAACCCCCTGATATAACCAAGATGGAAATAAGGCTTGGAGAAATCCGGCGACACACGCCATCAAATGGATTGTCGCATACTTGTGGTAGGAGGGAATTACCCAAACAAGAGCAGCAATCATAGAGCCCACTACCAAGGAGAGCAGTATTTTAGAGTATATTACATTGGAATGGATTCTCAATATTTCTCGGGGTGTCTGGTTTTGGGAGATTTCCCTAGTTGCAGACAAAGCAAAGCCATAATCCATGAAAATTTGTAGATATCCTCCAAATGCTAATGCCAAGCTGGCCACTCCATAGTTCGACGTCCCAAGATGCCGGACGAGAAATGGCATCGTTACCAAAGGTAATAAAATTCCAAGTCCTTGTACCGCGTATAGAGATAGTACATTTCCCTGAATTGCATTAAGCTTCATGGGATCATCCTAATCCCAATCGAAACCGGAAAATATCGAGCCAAGGTGGATGGGCGTACGCTCTCTGTTCCCAAGGATCATTCCGGAGCGACTGGATCCAGAGTCTACCCATAGATTTTTCAGTTAGGATCGACGCTGTCACTTTGACCGATTCCGATAATTTCAATCTTAATTCTGGATCATTCCCAACTTGCTGGATCTTTGATGCTAGGCTGACGGCATCGCCTGCGGGACAAATCACTGCCCCGCTATTTTCAGCCATGCGTTCCGCCAACGGGTCCGATCCGGCCACGACAAGAGGCACACCATGTGCGAGTAGATCAAGGTAGCGTGTTCTCCAGCTAACCATCGCTTCCCACGAGGCCGGATTGGCCATAACGCCCATTGTCGCATGGAAAAGCCAAGGTGCAAGACTGTCGGACGAGACCGACAGCTGGTTGAAGAAAACGTTTCTACCCAACAAACCCAGTTCCTTCGCGCGCTTCCGCGTTTTTGAAATGGGCTCGTCGGCACGAGGGTCTGAACGGTGGTTGGTGCTGGAAAGGAAGAACAGCGCTGGGCCGTTATCGCGATCTGGAAGCTTGGCGAAGGCCTGTAGCAGCGTCTCCATGTCGAACCATGGCCAGATACCTCCACCCCAAAGTGCAATGGAGCGTCCGTGCAACTCCAAGGGGTAGGGGTTCGGGGGATCCTCGATCGCTGTTTCAATGAACCGTACACCCAACGGAAGCTCGACGCACCTAGTAGCAAGGCGACTTGCGAGACCAGGGGCTGTGCGGTCCGGGCCTGTGGCGAGGATGCCAGTGAAAGACAGTACCTGCTGATGGGTGGAAAAGTACAGTCGACGAGCCACCTTTGCGATCCATGCGTACTTCAGAGCGTGGCGAATGCGTTCGCGCTGTTGCCAGCGCAGTGACTGCTCTGGAAATTGCTCCGCTGTCTCGGGAAGGGAAAGGCAATAGAAGTCGGCATCGAATGGGATCCTGGATCCTAACAGGCGCACGAGGGCCTTCCCTGGCACATAGGGATCAAGGATCACTGGTTCGCCGGGCCGCCACTTGGACAGAAAATGATTGAATGAGGGGTCGCCCGGAAGGCAGCAGACCGCATCAACGCCATACCCGGCGGAATTGGCGGACTCCCTCATCCAAGCGATGCGTGTTGCGGGGCTCATCTTCCGGTCGTCTCGAGCCTCCTTGGAAAGCAGCCAGATCTTTCGCGTCGCTTCAGTCATGTTTGCTCGACACGAAC
>CAYXXL010000050.1:0-13028 GCA_964469025.1 uncultured Fibrobacteria bacterium | reverse complement strand
TACACGGTGCTGGTGGACGGCGACGACCTGGAGGAACCCGTGGCCGACGCCATCCGGTCCATCCTGGACGGACACGTCGTGCTTTCCCGGGATCTCGCCAACAAGAACCACTTTCCGGCCATCGACGTGCTGCGTTCCATCAGCCGCTGCATGTCGGACGTGGTGGAGGAGGACCATCGCAAGGCCTCCCGCGAACTCCTGTCGCTCATGTCCGTCTACCGGGAGAACGAGGACCTGGTGACGTTGGGAGCCTACCAGAAGGGGTCGGACGCGCGCCTGGACCTCGCCATCCGCCTGCGCGAGCGTTGGCAGACCTTCCTTCGCCAGGACCGCGACGAAATTTCGTCCTTCGCCCAAGCCCACGCGGATCTCGTCAAGCTCGGCCTCGCGGCCAAGGCCCCCCCGGGCGGGCGCAAGTGAAGTTCGTGTTCCGCCTGGAATCGCCGCTGCGGCTGGCGCGACACCACGAGGAATCGGCCAAGCGGGCCATGGGGGAAGCCATGGGACGCCTGGAAGCCCACCGAAGCGCCCTATCCAACTTGCGCCAGGAACTGTCCACCGAGACCGCCGCCCAGTCGGCGCCCCGCCGTGGAGAGATATGGGCCCAGGGCCAGAGCCTCTTCATCGAATGGACGCAGGGCCAGCTGGCGAAGATCATCCACGCCCAGGAGGCGTGCGTGGCGGCCCAGGAAGTGGTGGAAAAAGCCCGGTTGGATCTGGTGGAGAAGCGCCGCGCCGTCCAGGTGTTCGAACGCCTCCGGGAGCGTCGACTGGCCCAGTGGAAGCTGGAGATGTCGCGGAAGGAGCTCGCGGAGGGCTCGGACGTGGCCGGACGCCGGTGGATGGCGCAGAGACGGGATCTTGATCGGATCGATTCCGAAAGTTCCCTCTCCTCCGGCTAGGTCCGTGCCCTTTCCCGGGCCATCAGCGACACCTGCACCAACGCGACCATCGCGGGAACCTCCACCAGAGGTCCGATGGTGGCGGCGAAGGCGGCTCCGGACGTCAGCCCGAACGATCCGATGGCCACCGCGATGGCCAGCTCGAAGTTGTTGGACGCGCCGGTGAAGGCCTGCGTCACGGTGCGCCCGTAGTCCATCCCGATGCGTCGAGACGACCACCAGGAGAGGGCGAACATGGCCGCGAAGTAGATGGACAGAGGCGCCGCGACGCGGACCACCTCGAAGGGGCTGGAGAGGATCCGGTTCCCCTGCAAGGCGAACAGGACCACGATGGTGAAAAGCAGCGCCACCAGGGTGACCGGCCCGAACCGCGCGTTGAACCTGGCGGTGCCCGCCTCCCCCACCATCCTGGACAGGAACTGCCGCAGGGCGATCCCGATCGCGAAGGGAAGCCCCAGATAGAGGGCCACGGACGAGGCCACCTGCCCCATGGAGACGGAAATCGTTTGGGCCGGAAGTCCCATGCGCGGTGCCAGCACGGAGAGGAAGAACCAGGCGTAGCCGCCGTAGGTGAAGACCTGGAACAGGCTGTTGAACGCCACCAGCCCGGCGGCGGCCTCCGGGGAGCCCCCCGCCAGCTGGTTCCAGACCACCACCATGGCGATGCACCGCGCCAGACCCACCAGCACCAGACCGGCGAAGAGGTCCGGGCGGTCGCGCAAGAAGATCCAGGCGAGGCAGAGCATCAGCACCGGACCCACCATCCAGTTCAGCACGATGGAAAGGGTCAGCGCCTTGGGGTCGGCGAAGACCTTGGGAAGCTCGGAAGGCTTCACCCGCGTGAAGGGCGGGATCATCATGAGGATCAGGCCGATGGCGATGGGGATGGAGGTGGAACCAACCGACATCCCCGCCAGGGCGTGCGCCACGTCGGGGGCGAATCGCCCCAGGAGAAGCCCGGCGCCCATGGCGAGGGCGATCCAGAGAGTGAGCCAGCGGTCCAGGAAGGAAAGCCGGGCGATCGGCATCAGCAGCAGCCTGACGGGCCGCAGCTGGGCGACGCCACGCGGATGGACAGGTCCTGGATCGATTTCGGCGCGTCGAAAAGGCCCGGTCGGGCCGTCCTTTTCGCGGAGATGCCCGCCGACACGATGTAGTCGGACAGCTTGTGTCCGGGAGGAAGGAGTTCCAGGATCTGTCGGTAGAGGGGATCCTGGACGTTTTCCATGACCGCGATGTAGTCGTGCTTCAGCTCGATCACGACCTCGACCAGTCCGGCGGCCGCGGCATCCGAATGGATCTCGTCCACCAGGACGGCCCCGGCGACGCAGCCGACCAGGGCCTCGGCCAGCTCGAAGACCCCGGTGGGCAACGGCTGCTTCAGGGCCAGGTCCGAAATGGCGACGCGTCCACCCGGCTTCAGCACCCGCGCGATCTCTCGCCAGACCCCCGCCTTGTCCGGAGACAGGTTCAGGACGCAGTTGGACATCACGACGTCCACCGAACCGTCGGGCACCGGAAGATGTTCGATCTCGCCCAAGCGGAATTCGATGTTGGACAACCCCGTCCGTTCCGTGAACGCCCCTGCGTTGCGCCGCGCCTTGGACAGCATCTGCGGTGTCATGTCCACCCCGATGGCCATGCCGGAAGGGCCGACGGCACGGGCGGCCAGGAACACGTCGAACCCCGCGCCGGAACCCAGGTCCAGGACGACTTCCCCCGACTGGAGCGCGGCGATCGCCTGGGGGTTGCCGCAGGAGAGTCCCAGATTCGTTCCTTCGGGCAGGGTTTCCAGCACCTTCGGGTCGTAACCCAGCTTCACCGCGAGTTCGCGGGCCACCTCGGGAGAGGATCCGCAGCAGGAGGCTCCTCCGCAGCAGGACGTTTCCGCCTCGGCGATGGCGGCGTAGCCTTCGCGGACTTTCTCGTGGATGGTTTCTTCGGACGGATTCATGCGTTCACCTCCAGCGCTTCGGGAAGGGTCTCCACCCAGGTCTTGATCTCGTCGCGCACCCTTCGGTAGGGGGCGAGCTGTTCTTCCGCGGAGGCGCCCTTGGCGGCGATTTCGCGGGCGAGGCCCGGCGGGTCGTCGAAGCCCTGGTGGACGCGGCGGACCTTGCCGGGGAAAATTGGGCAGTTCGCCTCGGCGTGGGCGCAGACGCTGACCACGATCTCGATGCCGGTGTCGAAGAAGGAGGTCACCAGGTCCGAGGTCTGACCGGTCACGTCGATCCCCACCTCCGCCATGACCTTCACCATGGAGGGGTTGAGGCCGTGGGCTTCGATGCCCGCGGAGAAGACCTCGTACAGGTCGCCTTTCAGGCGGCGGGTCCACGCCTCGGCCATCTGGCTGCGACAGGAATTGCCTGTGCAGAGGAAAAGGAGCTTGGTCTTGTTCATGGGCAGCATCCTTCTTCGGAATTGCAGGGGGCGACGGTCTTGAAGGCTTCGGGGAGATGGGAGATGGCCCAGGAGAGGGCCTGGGCCTGGGGGCTTTCCGGATCGGAGGCGGAGAGGCGGAAATGCATCCATCGCCCGTCCTTGCGCGTCTCCACGAGTCCGGCCCGCTTGAGGATCGCCATGTGGTTGGACACCGTGGAGGGCGCGAGGTCCAGACCGGCGGTGAGATCGCAAAGGCAGAGCTCGCCCGCCTGGAGCATCCCCAACAGCTTCAGCCGGTGGGGTTCGGAAAGGGCCGAGGCGATTTCAGCCAATGCCTCGGGAGCCGTCCCCGGTATTATCTGCTTATTTTCATATTTCGCCATATATCGAAATATACGGTATTTCCTCCTGTTTGGCACGGAAAATTCCGCATCCCTACCTTTTCGGCCATGAAGGGTCTGAGTCGTGGCGACATCGACGGCTTCTTCGGATTGGCGCTGGACAACCTGGTCCAGCTCCTCCTGATCGACAACCTCTGCCGATTCGTCCTGGGCTTCCCCACCGACTTCGTGCGCAATGTGGTGTTGCCCGGCGCGGCGGTCTCCATCCTGGCGGGAAACCTCTTCTACGCTTGGCAGGCACGCGAACTCGGGAGACGGACCGGACGCGACGACGTCTGCGCCCTCCCCTACGGCATCAACACCGTGTCCCTCTTCGGGCATGTGTTCCTGGTGATGCTGCCGGTGAAGCTCGCGGCCGGGTCCTCGCCGGACGCGTGGCACCTGGCCTGGTACGCCGGCATCGCCGCCACCGTGGGATCGGCCGTCATCGAGCTGGCGTCGGCCTTCGTGGCCGAGAAGATCCGTCGCGCCACCCCCCGCGCCGCGCTCCTGTCCACCCTGGCCGGCATCGCCCTGGCTTTCATCTCGCTGGGATTCCTGCTTCGCACCTATGCGCGACCTGTGGCCGGAATCGTGACGCTTTCCGTCATCCTGCTCACCTACTTCGGCCGTCTGCGCTTCCGGGGCGGCATCCCGGGCGGGCTGGTCGCGGTGGTCCTGGGCACCGTGCTCGCCTGGACCACGGGAATCGCGGGTACGGGCGGCAGACCACCGTTCGAAGGGCTGTCGCCGGTGCTGCCCTACCCCCATCTTCTCGATTTCTTCCGGTCCCTCCGCATCTCCTTCTGGCTGCCCTACGTGTCCGTCATCCTGCCCATGGGCCTCTTCAACGTGCTGGGGTCGCTGCAGAACATCGAATCGGCGGAATCCGCGGGAGACGCCTACCGCACCCGACCGTCGCTTCTGGCCAACGGCGCGGGAAGCCTGGTGGCGGCCTTGTTCGGGTCGCCGTTCCCCACCACCATCTACATCGGGCACCCCGGCTGGAAGGCCATGGGCGCGCGCACCGGCTACAGCGTGCTCAACGGCGTCTTCATCACGGCGCTGGCCCTGAGCGGAACCCTGGGACTGGTGGTGTGGGCCGTGCCCATCGACGCGGGCATGGCCATCGTGCTCTGGATCGGGATCGTGATCACGGCCCAGTCGTTCCAGGCCGTGCCGCGGTCCCACGCTCCTGCAGCCGTGATCGGGCTATTGCCGGCCCTGGCCGCGTGGGGAGCTCTCCTGGCGAAGAACAGCCTGCGGGCCGCCGGGATGGGAACGCCCACCGCCCCATTCACGCCGTCCCTGATCGACGCGTTCCTCGGAAGCGACACCTGGATCCACGGGGCCTTCGCGCTGGAACAGGGATTCATCGCCACCTCCATGTGCCTCGCCGCCGCGACGGTCCACATCATCGAACGGAAGTTCCGCCTCGCCGCCCTTTGGTTCCTCGGCCTGGCCGCGCTCTCCCTGACAGGTCTTGTCCATTCCTACCGTTTCGCTCCCGGCGACACGGTGGCCAGCCTGACGCCGGCCTGGCCCTGGTTCTGGGGTTACCTGGGATCGGCGGCGCTGCTGGCCGTCGCGCCCTGGATCACGGAGGATTCCGGGGGACACTGACGCGTTCCCTTCGAAGGGAACCGTTCCTTCAAACCCCGTTTTCGGAGAACCACGCCAGCATCCTGGCCCATCCGTCGGCGGCGTCGGCGGGACGGTAGCTCTGCCTGTAATCGGCGTGGAAGGCGTGGCCCGCCTCGGGATACACGACCACCTTGGACGGCGAATCCGCCGCCTCCAGCGCTGACCGGAATTTGTCCACGTCGGTCGGCGGGATGGCCGCATCCGCACCGCCGTAGAGTCCCAGGACTGGTGCGAGCAGGGAATCGGACACGTCCAGCGGATGGCGGGGATTGGTGGGAGTGGAAAATCCAGACAGGCGTCCGTACCAGGCGACCGCGGCCTTGAGCGCGGGCTGGTGGGCGGCGTAGAGCCAGGCGATTCGGCCACCCCAGCAGAATCCGACGATGCCGAGCCGCGATGGATCACCTCCACGGGACGCCGCCCAACCGACGGTGGCGTCCAGGTCGGACATCACGGCGGAGTCGGGAGTCTTGTTGACGAAATTCGTCTGCAGCGCCTCGAAGTCCGGGGCTTTCGAGGGATCCCCGCACCGGAAGTAGAGCTCCGGGGCGAGCGCCAGGTACCCGAGTTGGGCCAGACGCCGGGCCACGTCCTTGATGTATTCGTGCACCCCGAAGATCTCCTGGACCACGAGGACCGTCGGAAAAGGCCCCTTCGTCCCCAGCGGCGAAGCCGCGTACGCGGGAAGGGTCTTCCCCTCCTCGACCGGGACTTGGACCCAACGTTCTTCCAGCCCGTCGGACGAGGTGAACACCGCGGTCTCGGCGACCTCGGGTTGGATGGCGGTGGCGAACAGGTGCCTAGGAACCATGGATCGGCCTCCTTCTCGGATCGCGGACTCAGACGTGCAGCACCACTTGGTCCAGGGGGAAGCGCACCTTGGGGACCTTGGCGTTGGAATCGTCCTCGGCATGGTAGCCCACCGTGGCCAGGACCACGCTGCGATAGGGGGTTCCGTCCAGTCCCAGGATCCGGTCGTAGGCCGCCGCGTCGAATCCTCCGATGGGCGTGGAATCCAGGCCCAGGAGCGCCGCCGAGGTCAGGAGGTTCCCCAGGGCGATGTAGACCTGGAAGGCGGAATACCGGAAGGCGTCGAAATCCGGCGGCAGGCGGGACATGAAGCCCAAAGCGCGTTCGTGCGCCTTGTGGGCGGCCTCGCCCTCCAGCTGGCGGATGGAGATGAAGCTTTCCATGTACCTCTCCATGTCCGCGGTTCCCAGGTCGCGCCGGGCCGCGAAGACCACCAGATGCGAGGCATCGGCCACGATCTGGCCGTTGTAGCCGGAGGCCGCCAGGACCTTGTGCCGGCTTTCCTTGCCCACCACCAGGAAGCGCCACGGCTGGATCCCCGTGGACGAGGGCGAATAGAGTAGCGTCTCTTCCAGGGCGGCCCACAGGTCCGGGGGGATGGTGCGGGAGGGGTCGTACTTCTTGGTCGCGTAGCGCCTGTGCTGGACGGCGACCAACTGGTCGGGGGTCAGGACGGGGGCTGCGGTTTCTGTCGGGATCGGGTGGGACACGAAAGGTTCTCCTGGATGGAACATGGGGCGATGGTCGTCCTCAAAGATCCAAAAATCCGGAGTCATCCGAGATCTTCGACGACGGCGGGAGCCGAATTTTGGATGTTGCAAGGCAGCAGATCCTCGACCGGGTTCTGGAGAACACGCCATGGGCAGCACGATCATCGAACCGGGAACGGACGTCTGTTGAGCCGCGCCCGCGGGAGGATCTGGATCCCCGCACTCGCCGTGCTCGCTAGCCTGTGTCTGGCGGTCTTCTCCGCGGACCGCCTGCTGGACGAACCGTTGCGCTCCTGGGGAGAAAGGACCATGAACGCCCACCTGAAGGGATACACCGTTCGGCTGGCCCGATGGGACACCCACCTCTGGCGGTTGGCCGTGGAACTCCACGGCTTGACCATCGTCCAGAACGCCCATCCCGAATCGCCGGTGGCCGATATCGACGCCTTGGATTTCAAGGTGTCCTGGCGGGCTCTTCTGCACCTGCGGCTCCTGGGCGATCTGACCATCCAGCGACCGCATCTGCGGATCAACCTCGCCCAGTTGCAGGAAGAGGCCAAGAGCGACGTGAAGCTCAGGGATCGAGGCTGGCAGGGAGCCATCGAAGCCATCTACCCCTTGAAGTTGGAGGATGTGAAGATCCACGACGGCTCGGTTCTCTACGCCTCGGCGGACCCCGACGCTCTTCCATTGCGCCTCACCAAACTGGAATTCGCGGCGCGGGACCTGCGCAACGTCCAATCCACCAAGGGGACCTTCCCCTCTCCCGTCCATGTGGAATCCCTCCTGTTCGAAACCGGAACGGTTTGGTTCGACGGTGCGGCGGATTTCCTTGCCAAGCCCAATGCGGCGATCCGCGGACGGATCCGGATCGACCACGTGCCCTTGGATCGGCTGGGCTCCATCGCCAAGGTCGTCCAGCTGAAGATGAAGGGTGGGATCCTATCCGCGCGCGGATCGGTGGAATCCAACTCCCTGTCGGAGAAAGTCCTCCTGCAGGACGTGCTGCTGGAAAACTGGGATGCGGATTACGTCACGAGCGAGGCCACCAAGCTCGCGGAGAAGAAGCACGCCGAGATCGTCGCCAAGTCGGCGCAGCAGGCCGACAACGCCCCGACGCTCCTCTTGCGCATCGATCGGTTCAGGATCTCGCACAGCGAAGTCGGATTCGTGAACCAGGCGACGGATCCGCACTACCGGCTGTTCATGACCGATTTCGACCTGGAGATGGACAACCTCAGCAACCAGTTCACCGAGGGCGTGGCGAAGTTCCAGGCGAGCGGAATCTTCATGGGCAGCGGCCGGACCGCGGTGCGGGGCGGATTCCGTCCCGACGGGAAGGGAGCCGATTTCGATGTCCACCTGGAAATGAAGGACGCCCAGCTCACCTCCCTCGACAATCTGCTCCAGGCCTACGCCGGGTTCGACGTGGCCCGCGGACGGTTCTCGCTGTTCACCGAGATCAAGGTGAAGAACCAGGAAATCACCGGATACATCAAGCCCCTCATCAGCGACCTGAAGGTGTACGGAAACCACAAGGACCACCACAAGAGCTACCTGCGGCAGGGTTGGGAGCACGTCGTGGACGGCCTCGCCTACCTCCTGAAGAACCGCGACCGCAGGGAGGTGGCCACCGTGGCCCACCTTTCGGGGCGGGTGAACGATCCCAAGGCCGACAATCTCCGCGTGGCCCTGGGACTGGTCGGGAATGGATTTTTCCAGGCCATCCTCCCGGGTTTCCTCGCGCAGGCGAAATCGGTTCGGGTCTTGGACACGGCAAGAACTCCCGGACCCCGACCCGCTGTCCGCGGGAAACAGCCCGCTTCCTCGAAATAGGCCATGCCCCGGCTGGCTGGCGAAAATCGCCCGAAGCCTTACTGGGCCGGGCTCCGTGCCAGACGTCGGGCCGCTTCCGTGATCGCTTCGGGGTCGTGCAGGGCCGCGATCCACCGCGACCCCAGTCCTTTCGCGCCCACCCGCGCGCCCAGGGCGGCCCCGGCCACGGCGGCGTTGGTGCCGGTGTCCCCGCCTTCCAGGATCAAGGACTCCAGGAGCTCCTCCACCCTTGGTTGGGGTTGGAGCAATGCCCACAGGCCCACCTGCATGGCCTTCAGGGTGTAGGCCTTGGCTTTCCCGTCCAGCAGGAAAACGGAAAGCGGTGCACGTGACGCGTCCACGGCGTCGCAGACGGAATCCGGCGCACCGTGGGATCGGACCGTCTCGGCCAAGGTCTGCAGGTGCAGCGGCTCCTCGCGCAGGGTGGTGGCCAGTCCCAGGTTGAAGGCGGTGGCCGACCAGACGCACAAGGGATTCCAATGGGTGGCCCGAACGGCGACGCCCGTCTGTTCCACCAACGTCGCGGGGTCGTCGTGGTGGCGCAAGGCCACGGGAATGCAACGGGCCAGTGCCGCGTTGGTCGCGCTCCAGTTGCGCCCGAGTCGTTCGAATGCCTCCTGGCTCGCCTCCTCCACGGGGACGTCGCCCTCCACGTCGTCCAATACCCGCGACACAAGTGTCTTGATCCCTCGACCGTTTTCCAGCTTCCAGCGCAACAGTCGCCGACCCACGCCCTCTACCGTCAACGGTCCTTCCGCGAGCATCCGGGCGATCAGCACCGCCTGGGCGGTGTCGTCGTCCCAGGCCAGATCCTTCTCCTTCGGATCCCAGCCGCGCACGCGGCCTTGGGTCCGTTCCACGATCGTCTCCGCGGGCCAGAGGTTTTCGTAGGGGAGGCCCAGGGCGTTTCCGCACGCCAAGCCCAGGAGGCATCCTTCCAAACGGAGGGGGTCGATCGAGTCCATGTGTGGGGGGCAAAGGTAGCCGATCAAACCGCCCGGTCCCGCCCCTCCTGCTTGGCCTGGTACAGTCGCCTGTCGGCCCGGCCCACCCAGTCCTCGACCTCATCGCCCTCGCCGGGCATCGCGACCCCGATGGAAATGGAGAGTCCGATCTCCTCCCCTTCCCAGGGAATCCGCATTCCGCGCACCAATCCCAGAAGCCGATCCGCCAATCTCTTGCCGACATCCTCGCCGTCTTCGGAGAGCACCACGGCGAACTCCTCGCCTCCGTAGCGCGCCACGAAATCGGTCTTGCGGGGAAAGGCCCGGGAGAGCGCGTCGGAAAGGCCGCGCAAGGCGGCGTCTCCGGCGGGGTGCCCCAGACGGTCGTTCAAGTCCTTGAACCGGTCCACGTCCACCATCAGGAGGCAGGCGGGACGACCGGAAATGCGGTGCACCGCCAGTACCGACCCCATGTGCTCGTCCAGGCTCGCCCGGTTGGCCAGACGCGTCAGCCCGTCCAGGGTGGCCTCCCTGCGCACCTTGTTCAATTCCCCCTTGAGCTTCTGGAGCTGTCCCGAGACCACGAGCAGCTCCTTGTCCTGCCGCTCCTGACGCTTCTGCAACGTCTCCGACAAGACCTGGACGGTGGAGAGCACCCCGCGGCGGATCTCCTCGATGCTCTCGCCCCGAGCCACTTCCCTGAGCCCCTCCAGCCGCTCGGTCACGATCCGACCGGTCGATCGGTCGTCCCCCGCCGAACGACCCAGCCGCAGCAGCACCCCCACCACGCCATCGGCCAAGTCCCGAACGCTCTCCTCGATCCAGCGCCTTTCCACCTGCCTTTGGTCCAGCACGCGGTCCGGGGCTTCGACGAGGGCGCGCGAATCGCCTTGTTCCGTGTCCCTGGCCAACCGGCCCATCCGTTCCCGAACCCCACCGCGGTCCTCCTCCATGGGTGTGGAATCGGCCAGCACGCGCAGCACATTGGCCAGTGAAGTGCAAGCGGCGACCTCCCCGGTTCCAGGAGGAGCACTCGCCGCGGAGTGGTCCCGCGGGTGGCGCGAATCCGGTTCGATGAGGTGGGAGAGGAACATTTTCAGACCCAATGGGTGCCTCCGTCTGGCCCCACAGCATACCATCCCGCCATCTCCGGATTCTAGTTTGGACAGGGACTCGGAGCCCCCCCCACTGGAGGAATTCCCAATGATCTCGATCTTCGCCCTCGCACTTCTCTCTTCCCTGGCCGCCCCCGCCGACAAGGGCGTCCGCCTCCTGGTCTGGAGCGATCTCGACGGGAATCCCTCTCCCCACCTGTTCGCGTGGGTGGACTCCCTGCGCCGCGAGGCGGATTCCTCGAAACATCCCCTGCTCGCCCTGGACGCCGGAGATGCGCTCTTCGGTTCGAACCTTTCCTTCCTCACCCGCGGCGCATCCGAGGTGCGGGTCCTGGACCTCGTGAAGCCGGACGCCATGATCCTGGGCACCGACGACTTCACCTGGACCCGCGAGCGGTTGGACACGCTTCTCGGCGGCCTGAAGGTCCCCGTCCTCACCTCCAACCTCCGCGACGACCTCGCGGATTCCCCGTACGGGAAGAAGGATTTTTCGATCTGGGATTTCTCCGGACTCAAGGTCGGAGTGATCGGGGTGTTGGACTCCGATCTCGCCTCCTCGGACCGACCGAGCCAGATCGAGAACCTGCGTTCCGAAGACCCGGCCGAAAGGGTGGCCACCGCCCAGAAGGAATTGCGCGCGCAGGGGGCCGACGTGGTGGTGGTCCTCTCCGACGCGGGGCCCGATGCCAACGAGCAGCTCGCCGGCGCGGTTCCCGGGCTCGATCTCGTGGTGGGATCCGGGTACGCGGCGGAGGACACCTTGTACCAGGTGGGTAAGACTTGGATCGCCCGCCTGGCCAGCGACTCCGACCGCGTGCGGAGCGTGGACCTGGAGTTGTCCGACAGCGGAGTTTCGGTGGTGAGGGTCTCGGCCCCCAGCCCCAAGCGGCCCGTGGCCATCCCCGCCGCCTGGAAACCGGTTTTCGACAGCCTGGAAGCCTTGCTCAAGGCCAAGACGGATTCCGTTGTGGGGACCCTCCGCGAACCATGGCCGGCAACGCGGAAGGAAGGGTACCTGGGCAACTTCCTGGCCGATGCCATCCGGGAGGAATCGGGATCCGACATCGGCCTTTGGCCGGCCGTCGGGATCTACTCCGGGCTGAAGAAGGGCAAGGTGACGGTGGGCGACCTGTGGAAGGTCACCGGTCCCTTCTCACAGGTTTCCCAGTTCTCGTTGCCCGGGTCCGACGTGCGGCGCCTGATCCTGCACCAGTTCCAGCACGCGTCGGGCTTCGTCTTCCTCTCCGGAGCCACCTGCACGGTGGACAGTTCCGCCTTCGGAGGGCCGGAGAGCCGGATCACCGTGGGAGGCAAACCCCTCCAGGGTGGCGACTACTACAAGATCGCCATTCCCCAGAGCCTGCGCGACGACATCTACGACCTCACCGGATTCTCGCTGGGGAGCGCCTCGCCGCAATATCTGGAGGAATGGGACCGCGATCTCGTGCTTGCGCATGTGGCCAAGTCGGGGCTCGCCACCACCACCGGACGGGTTCCCCCCATGTACGGGGCGTCCCGCTGAAACAATTCCGAATCCCCCTCCCGGCTAATTTGGGAAACCATGACGAAGAAGAACACGCTCCCGAACGGGGCCCTGATCCCCAAGGAGCTCTCGTGGCTCCTATTCAACGAAAGGGTACTGGAAGAAGCCGGTGACCGCCGCCATCCATTGCTGGACCGGTTGCGCTTCCTGGGCATCTATTCCAACAACCTGGACGAGTTCTACAGGGTGCGGGTGGCCGACCTGCGGCGCCTGGAAACCGAGGAGGGATCCGCCCACCACGTCGCCGGAATCGGCGTGCGCAAGCTCCTGCAGACCATCGCCGAACGCGTGAGGTCGCTGGCCAACCGGTTCGAGACCGCCTACGAGGAGATTTCCGCCGAGCTGGAAACCCAGCACATCCGGCTGGTCAAGGAGACTTCGCTTTCCGCCGCGCAGGAAACCGCCGTCCGGACCTGGTTCCAGGAGGTGGTGCGGCCACGTCTGGTGCCCATCCTGGTCTCGCGCGGGGGGGATCTCCCGCTTCTCCACGACCACGTCGTGCACCTCGCGATCCAGATGGAGGGTGCCCGGCAGGGAACACCTCGTCTGGCCCTGGTCGAGGTGCCGGAGAACCTCCCCAGATTCCTGGAGCTTCCCGCGGAGCAAGGCTGCGGGTGCGTGATCCTCCTCGAGGACGTGGTGCGTTGGGGACTGCACGAGGTGTTCTGGATGTTCCACCCGCGCACGATCCGCGCCTGGGCCTTCAAGGTCAACCGCGACGCCGAACTGGACCTGGACGACCAGCTCGCCGACGGGTACCTG